>NZ_JAAHFZ010000039.1:0-60069 GCF_010672795.1 Moorena sp. SIO1G6 | reverse complement strand
AGCCTCAAGACATAAACACTTCAGATATTAACCAAACTACTTATACTCAACCAGCCCTATTTGCCATTGAATATGCCCTGTTTAAGTTATGGCAATCCTGGGGCATAAACCCAGATGTAGTCATGGGGCATAGTGTCGGAGAATATGTAGCAGCAACAGTAGCAGGAATTTTTAGTTTAGAAGACGGTCTCAAACTAATTGCCACCCGGGGAAGGTTGATGCAACAGTTGCCCTGTGAGGGTGAGATGGTTTCGGTGATGGCATCGGAGTCAAAAGTGCGTGATTTGCTCAAGACCTACACACAGAAAGTAGCGATTGCTGCGATTAATGGACCATTAAGTGTAGTAATTTCTGGAGCCAGTGAAGACATTGGTGTTATTTGTGACAAATTAGAAGCTGAGGGAATCAAGACCAAAAGGTTGCAGGTATCTCACGCTTTCCATTCACCGTTGATGGAACCGATGTTGGCAGAATTTGAAGCAGTAGCCCATCAAATCACCTACCATCAACCGACTATTCCACTAATATCAAATATTACAGGAGTGCGAGCCGACAAGAGCATTGCCACAGCCAACTATTGGGTAAATCATGTGTTAGAACCAGTCAGGTTTGCCCAAAGTATGGAGACCTTGCACCAAAAAGGGTATGAAATATTCCTAGAAATCGGACCGAAACCAATTTTATTAGGCATGGGGCGGCAGTGTCTCCCAGAAGAGTTTGGTGTGTGGTTACCGTCGTTACGTCCGGAAGTAGATGAATGGCAGTTGATGCTGTCTAGTTTGGCACAGTTATATGTGCAGGGAGTCAAGGTAGATTGGTCAGGGTTTGACCGAGATTATAGCCGTAATAAAGTAGTATTGCCGACATATCCATTCCAACGGGAACGGTATTGGGTAGAAACCAAAAATGACTACCAACAGCAACAGCATTGGTCAAAAGAAAAAAATCTGCACCCATTACTAGGAGAACAACTCAACCTAGCCGGAATAGAGAATCAACATCGTTTTCAATCATACCTAAGGGCAGAATACCCAGGCTACCTAAACCACCACCAAGTATTTGAAAAAGTGCTATTTCCAGCCACAGGCTACCTAGAAATGGCAGCAACAGCCGCTAAAAATCTGTTCAACAAAGCCGAAGTAGAAGTAGCAGATGTAGCCATAGTAAGAGGGTTAATCCTACCAGAAACAGAAATTTTGACAATACAAACAGTAGTCAGCCCCTTAGAAAACAACAGCTATAAGTTCGAGATATTTAGCACATCCATTGCTGAAAATAAACAGACACCCCAATGGCTGTTGCACAGCGAAGGAAAGATCTACACCGAGCCGACTACCAACCGCAAAGGCAAAATCGACCTAGAGAAATACAAAACAGAGTGTAGTCAAGCCATAGACATTAAACAACATTATCAACAATGTCTCGAAAGAGGGATTAACTACGGCAGCAGTTTCCAAGGAATAAAACAGTTGTGGAAAGGTCAAAGGAAAGCCCTAGGGCAAATAGGCTTACCAGAGGAATTAACAGCACAAGTAACAGACTATCAGATACATCCAGCCCTATTAGATGCAGCTCTACAAATCCTAGGTCATGCCCTAGACAAAACCGAAACCGACCAGACCTATCTGCCAGTAGGGATAGAAAAATTGAAACTGTATCGTCAGACAATAAGCCAGGTATGGGCGATCGCAGAAATACCAGAAACTAGCTTAACCGCAGACATTTTGCTGGTAGACAACCAGGGCACGATACTAGCCGAGCTAGAGGGATTAAGGGTAAGGGCAACCACAGCCAATGCTCTGTTGAGAAGTCTGCAACCAGATATCAGCCATTGGTATTATCAAATCAACTGGCAAGCTCAAGCCTTACCATCAACGACCCCATCACCAGCAGCAACCAGTAAATGGTTAGTATTGGCAGAAGATACTCACCTAGTAGAAGCACTAGAACACAAAGGTCACGAGTGCATCAGAGTATCAGCAGGACAGACCTATGAGCAACTAAGTCCACAACACTATCAAATCAATCCCACCAGTGCTGAACAATTCCAACAACTGCTAGAAGAAAACCCAGGGATGACAAGGGTGGTGCATCTGTGGAGTGTGCCGGAACTCGTTGGCAAAGACCACCTAGAATTAGAGACAATTCTGGCCCAAAGTTGTGGGGCAGTGCTGCATTTGGTGCAAGCAATCGTCAACAGCAAACCGGAAAAAATCCCGCAGCTGTGGTTAGTCACCCAAGGAACTCAGAGGGTCAACTCAGACCAAGAAGTAATCAACCCCGAGTATGGAAGCTTATGGGGACTAGGACGAGTCATAGCCCAAGAACACCCAGAATTAGGCTGTAAACGCCTCGACTGTGACCCAGAATTGCCGATTACTCAAAACCTAGAAGCCCTAGTCACAGAGCTGTTATCAGAAGATGTAGAAGACCAAATCGCCATACGTCAGGGCAGTCGTTATGTAGCCAGACTTGGACAAAAAAACCACAAACAGGCCATCACCTCAGCCGACCAACCAGTGCAATTAAAACTGCCAGAATACGGAGTGATCGACAATCTCAACTGGCAACCAATGCAGCGGCGTGTTCCAAAAGCTATGGAAGTAGAAATCGAAGTAGCTGCAGTGGGACTAAACTTCCGAGACGTGCTCAACGCCCTAGGATTACTTAAAGACTACTACGCCTCCCATCTAGGCATCAGCAGTGCACAGCAACTGACCTTTGGTTTTGAATGTGCTGGTAAAATCTGTGCCGTAGGAGCACAAGTATCACAGTGGCAAGTAGGAGATGAAGTGATAGCCACCATGCTCCACGATGGTTTCAGCAGTTTCATCACTGCCCCAGTAGAGCATGTGATGCCAAAGCCCAAACAAATGAGTTTTGCAGAAGCGGCAACCCTACCCCTGACATTCTTGACCGCCTACTATGGGTTGCAGCACTTAGCCAAAATTCAACCAGGAGAGCGAGTATTAATTCATTCTGCAGCAGGTGGTGTCGGGCAAGCCGCCGTGCAAATAGCCCAAGGAGCAGGGGCAGAAATATTGGCCACCGCCAGTCCGAGTAAATGGGAATTTCTCAAATCCCTGGGAATCAAGCATGTCATGAACTCCCGCACCTTAGAGTTTGCCGGGGAAATCATGGAGCGCACCGCAGGAGTTGGGGTAGATGTAGTCCTCAATAGCCTCAATGGAGAGTACATTCCCAAGAGCTTGGAAGTATTAGCTCCAACAGGCAGATTTGTCGAAATCGGCAAAATTCGGATTTGGGACCAACAGCAAGTCAAGGAAAAACGACCAGATGTTAGCTACTACCCCTTTGATTTAGGAGAAGTAGTCCAACAAAAACCAGGTGTAATGGCTCAACTGTCGGAGGAATTAACTCAACGATGGGAGCAAGGAAAACTCAAAGCCTTACCTTATAAAGTATTCCCCAGTACAGAAATAGCAGCAGCCTTCCGGTATCTGCAGCAGGCCAAGCATATAGGGAAGGTAGTTGTGGAGATGCCACAAGCCACAGGTCAGCCAAACTCCATCAAACCAGAAGCCAGTTATTTAATTACCGGAGGATTAGGAGCCTTAGGGTTGGAAGTAGCCCAATGGATGGTCACTCAAGGAGCGAAGCATCTAGCCTTAATGGGGCGTCGGGCTCCGAATCCAACCGCACAAAAAGTAATAGAGGAGTTAGAAACAGCTGGAGCCCATGTCAGTGTATTATTAGGAGATATTTCCAATCAAGAGGATGTAGCCTTGACACTACAGGAAATATCAGCATCATTACCCCCACTCAAAGGGGTGATTCATGCAGCTGGGGTATTGGATGACGGGTTAGTGCAAAACATGAATTGGCAGCAGTTTACCAAAGTGATGGCACCAAAGGTGGCAGGAACTTGGTATTTGCATCAACTGACCCAGGATTTACCCTTAGATTTCTTTGTCTGTTTCTCGTCGATGGCTTCGATGTTGGGTTCACCAGGTCAAGGAAACTATGCCGCCGCTAATGGTTTTATGGATGCAGTAGCTCACTATCGTCGAGGGCAGGGATTACCAGGATTGAGTATTAACTGGGGAGCATGGGCAGCAGGAGGCATGGCCGCTCGTTTAGATAGTTTTAATCAGCAGCGGCTTGATCGGAGTGGCATGATTGCCATCAAACCAGAACAGGGAATGCAGGCATTGGGGTCATTGTTATCGGAGTCCCAAAGCCAAGTGGGGGTGTTCCCGGTTAATTGGTCAAGGTTTGTCAGCCAACTACCGGGTGGGCAAAAGATGCCATTTTTGTCCGCTTTGATTTCCACTGAGCCATCATTAACCCAAAAGTCGGCATTTAGGGAACAACTAGAAGCAGCAGCCGTTTCAGAACGTCAGGAGTTATTAACAACTCAGATTCGCTCGGTGATCGCCAAAACCTTAGGCTGGACAGATGCACAAAAGATTGGAATGCGACAGCCTTTGTTTGAATTAGGCTTAGATTCTTTGATGGCCGTGGAATTAAAAAATCGCTTGGAGTCAAGTTTAGAAGCAAGCTTAAGTTCAACACTGTTATTTGATTATCCTATGGTAGAAGCACTGGTAGAGTATTTAACCAATGATGTCATTCCTCTAGATTTCTTTGATGAAACAGAAAAGAAATTAAAGGAGGAAGATGTTCCTGGGGAGCACTCATCCCAGTTATCAGATGTCACCCAACTCTCAGAAACTGAACTAGAAGCATCAGTTCTTGAAGAAATTGAAGCATTAGAAAAATTAATCTAATACAACATTAGAATTTACAAAATATAATGCTATACTGGAAGACATAATGATCATAAAAAAAGAATCAGAACAACCACTATCCCCCTTACAAAAAGCACTTATAGCCCTTAAAGATGCACGCTCAAAATTAGAAAAATACGAAGCTCAAAGCAAGGAACCCATAGCGATAATTGGCATGAGTTGTCGCTTCCCTGGTGGAGTCAACTCTCCTGAAGCATTCTGGCAACTACTCCATGATGGAGTAGATGCGATCGCAGAAGTACCATTAGCGCGATGGAACATTGATGACTACTATGACCCTTCTCCAGATGCTCCAGGTAAACTTTATACCCGCGATGGTGGTTTTATCTCACACATAGATCGCTTCGATGCCCCATTTTTTGGGATTTCACCCCGAGAAGCTCAAAGCTTAGACCCCCAACAACGCCTCTTGCTAGAAGTAAGTTGGGAAGCAATAGAAAGGGCTAACATCGTCCCGGATAAATTGTTTAATAGTCTGACAGGAGTATTTATTGGCATTGGTAGTAACGATTACTTAAATCAGCTGGCCACCTGTGAGATGCCACAGGCTTATTGGGGGACAGGTAATGTGCCTTCTGCTGCTACAGGTCGTTTATCATACATATTGGGACTGACAGGACCTAATCTGGCAGTAGAAACCGCTTGCTCTTCCTCCTTAGTATCTGTGCATCTAGCTTGTCAGAGCCTCAGACAGCGAGAATGCCATATGGCTTTAGCTGGTGGTGTGAATCTACTCCTATCTCCTGAGTTGAGTATTGTTTTCTCTAAAGCCAAAATGTTATCTCCCGATGGTCGTTGTAAGACGTTTGATGCTTCGGCTAATGGTTACGTCCGTGGAGAAGGATGCGGAATAATTGTTTTGAAGCGACTTTCAGACGCTGTAGCCAATCAGGATAATATTCTGGCAGTAATTCGTGGAACTGCTGTTAATCAAGACGGACCAAGTGGTGGATTGACAGTACCTAATGGCCCGTCTCAAGTAGCTGTGATCCGTCAAGCCCTCGAAAATGGGGGAGTAGACCCAGCAAGTGTTAGTTATATTGAAGCTCATGGGACAGGAACTTCTTTGGGAGACCCGATTGAAGTCAAAGCCATAGGAACAGTATTTGGAAAAACTCACTCTCAAGAAAACCCCTTAAGTGTTGGGACAGTTAAAACTAACATAGGTCACTTAGAAGTAGCAGCAGGAATTGCCGGTTTGATGAAGGTAGTCCTGCAACTGCAACAGCAAAAAATAGCAGCATCACTGCATTTTAACCAGCCTAATCCTTATATTAATTGGTCGGACTTACCAGTAGAAGTATCGACCCAGCTGACCCCTTGGCAAAGGAATGGGAAAAGTCGCCTCGCTGGAGTAAGTTCCTTTGGTTTTAGTGGTACAAATGCTCATGCCATTTTAGAAGAAGCTCCAATTCAAGTCAGAAGTCAGAAGTCAGAAGTCGGAAGTGAAGAAGATTTAGAACGTCCAATTCATATATTAACTCTATCAGCTAAAACCGAAACAGCTTTTGATGAGTTGGTCAGTAGTTATCAAAATTATCTAAAAACTCATCCCAAATTAGGTGTGGCCGATCTATGTTATACTGCCAACACTGGACGTACTCACTTCAAGCACAGACTAGCGGTTGTCGCCTCAAACCAACACGAATTAGTCACAAAACTTCGACAGCACCAACAAGGAGAACAAGTAGCAGGAATCAGTTCAGGAGAACTGTCCAACAAGACCACAGCATCGAAAATTGCGTTGTTATTCACAGGTCAAGGTTCCCAATACATCAACATGGGAAGGCAACTCTATGAACAAGCACCGACTTTCCGTCAAGCCTTAGATCAATGTGAGCAAATCTTACAGCAGTATCTGGAATCTCCACTCAATCAAGTTCTCTATCCTCAACACCCACAGCATTCAAGCTCCTCTGTACTAGACCAAACTGCTTATACCCAACCGGCTCTGTTTGCTATAGAATATGCTCTGTTTAAGTTATGGCAATCATGGGGCATAAACCCAGATGCAGTGATGGGTCACAGTGTCGGAGAATATGTAGCAGCTTGTGTGGCAGAGGTTTTTAGTCTGGAGGACGGTCTGAAATTAATCGCCATGCGGGGCAGGTTGATGCAACAGTTACCCTCTGGTGGTGAAATGGTATCTGTAATGGCATCAGAATCTCAGGTAACAGAGGCTATAGGCGAGTATAGTTCACAAGTGACAATAGCAGCGATTAATGGACCAGAAAGTATGGTGATTTCTGGTGAAAGTGAAGCGATCGCAACCATTTGCAGTAAGTTAGAAGCAATGGGAGTTAAGACCAAACATTTACAGGTGTCCCATGCTTTTCATTGCCCGTTAATGGAGCCAATGTTGGCAGAGTTTGAAGCAGTAGCTCAAGAAGTCACCTATAGTCAGCCTCGGATACCACTCATTTCTAATGTTACTGGTCAAAAGGTGAGTTCAGAAATAACTACTGCTAAATATTGGGTGAATCATGTCCGACAACCAGTGAAGTTTGCCCAGAGTATGAAAACTCTGGATGAGGAAGGTTATAAGGTATTCTTGGAAGTGGGACCCAAACCAATATTGTTAGGAATGGGAAGGCAATGTTTAACAGAAGATGTGGGAGAATGGTTGCCATCATTGCGTCCAGGAGTGGATGAGTGGCAACAAATGCTCTATAGCTTAGGACAATTGTATGTAAAAGGAGCCAAAATAGATTGGTCAAGGTTTGACTCTGACTATAGTCGTCAGAAAGTAGCATTGCCGACTTATCCATTCCAACGGGAACGTTATTGGATAGAAACCAACAACAACTTCTGGCCTAAACAGAAATTTTCAAAAGGTGAAAACCTCCATCCCCTATTAGGTCAAAAGCTAAATTGTGCAGGGGAACAACAAATATTTGCATCACAAATAGGAGAAAAATCACCCAATTATCTCAGCCATCACCGAGTATTTAATCAAGCACTATTTCCCACAACCGGCTACCTAGAAATAGCAATAGCAGCAGGAAATCATCAATTAAAAACACCCCAGATAGTAGTAGAAGACCTAACCATAGGTAGAGGATGGATACTACCAGCAGGAGAATTGACAAATGCCCAAACCATACTCACCCCAACAGACAACCAAAGCTACAAGTTTAAAATATTTTCTCAACTTGAAGAAGAAGAGTGGAGACTCCATAGCACAGGAAAAATCAGAAAAGAGTCAACCCCCGCTACTCAGACAAAAATTGACATAGAAAAATACAAGAGTGAATGTAATCAAGCAATAGAAGTCAAACAACATTATCAAAAATGTCAACAATTGGGGATAGACTACGGAAATAGCTTCCAAGGCATTCAAGAATTGTGGTCGGGTTCAAACCAAGCACTAGCTTATATCAAACTACCCGAAGAATTGATAACAGAAACAGGGGAGTATAATTTCCATCCAGCACTATTAGATGCAGCCTTTCAAGTAATATCTCATGCACTGCCAGAAACGGATAGTGATAAAACTTATCTGCCAGTAGGAATAGAAGAATTCAAACTATATAAGAATCCCGGGCTAAGTTTATGGGCTTACGCATCAGTAACCAGTCCCGAAGTGAAAACTCCAGAAAGTTTAACGACTATTGTCACCATAGTAACTCCTTCAGGAGAAATAATTGCCAACCTCAAAGGTTTACAACTCAAACTAGCAACAAAACAGACTCTACTGGGAACAGAAACCGAATCAATAACAGATTGGTTGTATGAAGTAGAGTGGATAAACAAAGGTATTTTCGGTAAACTACTACCACCATATTTCCTGATACCTCCTGTAGAAATTAGCCAAAAATTAACTCCCAGTCTAACAGAATTAGTAACTCAAGTAGATAATGCTCGTACCTCAGAAATTGGCAGGAGCTTAGAAGAATTAAGCGTAGATTATATAGTGCAAGCCTTGGGGTCAATGGGTTGGTCATACCAGCCAACAGAGAGCTTCGACTTGGAGGCAGCAGTCCAACGTTTAGCCATAGTTCCGAGCCAACGACGACTGTTCCAGCGTTTGCTAGAAATCTTAGCAGAAGTAGGAATACTCCAGTGCCAGCAACAACGGTGGCAGGTGCAACAAACCTTAGAGAAAGTCAACCCGACTCAACAAAGCCAGAGTTTACTGAGTCAATATCCACAGGAAACAGCAACATTGACATTATTAGACCGTTGTGCATCTCAACTAGCGGTCGTACTAAGAGGAGCAATAGACCCAGTACAATTGGTGTTCCCTCAAGGAGATTTAACCACAGCAACCCAACTGTATCAAGACTCAAGTGTAGCGAAAGTGATGAACACGATCGTGCAAAAAACCATCACTCAAGCTATTGAGAAATTACCACCGAGCCGAGGGATAAGGTTGTTGGAAATCGGAGCTGGAACAGGAGGGACAACTAGCTATATTCTGCCCCATCTCAATCCCAACCAAACAGAATATATATTTACCGATATTGGGGCATTGTTCACCAGTAAAGCCCAAGAGAAATTCCGGGATTATCGATTCCTGGGCTATCAAACCTTAGATATAGAGGTAGACCCGACCAGCCAAGGATTTGAATCTCATCAATATGATGTAATTATTGCGGCCAATGTCCTCCATGCAACCGCAAGTCTCAAGCAAACCTTATCCCATGTGCGGCAACTGTTGGCACCAGGGGGAATGTTGGTCTTGTATGAAGCAACAACTCGGATTAGGTGGGCGGATTTAATCTTTGGACTATTAGAAGGATGGTGGAAATTCAGTGATTATGAATTACGACCAGACTACCCACTGCTGAGTCGCCAGCAGTGGAAAAAGGTGTTGAGTGAAACAGGTTTTACTCAAGTAGTTACCTTGCCAGAAGTGGAGGGAATGGCAAAAGCTTTGTCAGAGCAAACGGTGATTGTAGCCCAAGCAGCTACCACAACCTTAGAACAAACGAAGGAGACATCGAAAGGTTGGTTGATACTAGCAGACACTCAAGGAATTGCTCAACACTTAGCTAGCCAACTGCGCTCAGTAGGAGACGTTTGTACCTTAGTATTTGCAGGAGAGAGCTATCAACAGCTTGCCCCGGAAGAATTTACCATTAACCCCGACAACCTCTCAGAATTTGAGCAACTGATAGAGACTCTAGCCGCCAAATCACCATCTTTATCGGGAGTAGTACAATCTTGGACAACCGAAGCAGGGCTAGGTAAAACTATCAACTCTGAGGAATTAGAAAACTTATCTCGGCTAGGGTGCGGCACAACCTTATCTTTGGTACAAGCCTTAGTCAAAGCCGGATTATCTCAATCACCCCGGTTATGGTTAGTGACGAGTGGTGCTCAAGCGGTGCCGTCAAATCATCCGGTCATACCAGGAGTAACTCAATCTTCGGTGTGGGGAATGGGAAAAGTGATTAGCTTGGAACATCCAGAGTTAAACTGTACTCGTATAGATTTAGACCCAGAGGAGACTATAGAGGGTCAAGCTGATGCACTCTTTAATGAAATCTGGTCGGAGGATTCCGAAGATCAGGTGGCATGGCGTGGAGATGGTCGTTATGTGGCTCGGTTGGTGGGTAGTCGTCATCGGCAACCAGTGGCACAACAGTTGGTGCCATCTCAACCATTCAAACTAGGAAGTTCCGAGAAGGGTAGTTTAGATAACTTAATCCTAGAGCCAGTTACTAGACGTCCGCCAGGAGCAGGGGAAGTAGAAATTAGAGTTAAGGCAACAGGATTGAATTTTCTAGATGTAGTATCTGCATTAGGATTAGTCCCTCAGCAAGTGGATGGAATGTCTCAAAAACACTTAGTAGAGATGGACAGTTTTGGTGGAGAGTGTGCGGGTGAAGTAGTAGCTGTAGGGTCAGAAGTCACAGGCTTTCATATAGGGGATACAGTTATGGCTATGGCTCAAGGCAGCTTTAGTCAGTATGTAACTGTTGATGCTACCTATGTAGTTATTAAGCCAGAACATCTGAGCTTTGAAGAAGCAGCATCTATTCCAGCTAATTTTTTAACAGCTTATTATGCTTTGCATTATGTGGCTAAGATTAAGGGTGGCGATCGCATTCTCATCCATGCTGGTGCCGGAGGTACGGGGATGGCAGCAGTTCAAATCGCACAGCGAGCAGGAGCTGAGGTTTTGGCTACCGCCAGTCCTCCCAAATGGGAAGCGCTACGACAGATGGGAGTCAAACACATTATGAATTCCCGGACAGTGGAGTTTGCTGACCAGGTGATGGCAATCACTCAAGGTCAAGGAGTAAATATTGTACTCAACTCTCTGACTTCTGGGGAATTTATTAGCAAGGGTCTCTCAGTAGTAAGTTCTGGTGGTCGGTTTGTGGAAATCTCCAAGCGAGGAGTCTGGGATTCAAGCCAAGTAGCAGCAGTCAGACCTGATGTATCTTATTTTGTAGTGGATTTAGTCAAAGAATCAATAGAGCAACCGGGATTAATCAATTCTATGTTGCAAGGGTTGAAAGATAAGTTGAGCAACGGTTTACTACAACCACCACCAGTGAAGGTATTTCCCATAGAGAAAGTCATTGATGCCTTCCGTTATATGCAGCAAGCCAAACATATAGGCAAGATTGTGGTGAGTCAAACACAACTTGCTGATGGTACGACTCAAAAGCCTTTAAGTTTCCGTTCTGGAGCTAGCTATTTGATTACAGGAGGTATGGGAGGTTTGGGTTTACTGGTAGCTAATTGGATGGTGTCTAAGGGAGCTAAACATTTGGTATTGTTGGGACGCCGTTCACCGGATGATGCTATTAGGAAAAAAATAACAGAGTTAGAAATGGCTGGCGCTTCCGTGGTAGTGGAAAAAGCCGACGTGTCTGATCTTGAATCAATGACCAGAGTGCTGCACAAGATTGAGCAGTCCAACATACCACTAGCAGGGGTAATTCATTCAGCAGGGATGTTGTCGGATGGAGTGTTACAAAACCAAAGTTGGTCTAGCTTTGAGCAAGTGATGGCACCGAAAGTGCAAGGTGCTTGGCATTTGCATCAATTGACTCAAAATCAACCATTGGACTTTTTTGTGCTGTTTTCTTCGGCAGCATCTCTGTTGGGTTCACCTGGTCAGGGAAATCATTCGGCAGCTAATGGGTTTCTTGATGGGTTAGCCCATTATCGTCGCGGGATGGGATTGTCGGGATTGAGCATTCATTGGGGAGCCGTTGCTCAAGTGGGAGAGGCGGCAGAAAGGGGTGCTGATATGAGGGCATCCAAGCAGGGTATGGGTGTAATTTCTCCAACTCAGGTATTAGAGTCTCTAGAACTACTGATGAGTGGTGAGGATGTAGAAGTAGGAGTGATTCCCCTTGAGTGGTCAGCTTGGCAGGAGAGATTAGCCCAATGGCCTTTCTTGGCAGATTGGCAGGAAACAATCCAAACCACTTCTGAAACGTCTAAGTCAGAATTTCTGTTAAAGCTGGAGGCAACAGAACCTAACGAACGTCGCTCTTTATTAGTAGCTCATGTCCGTCGTCAATTAGCTCTGGTATTAGGAATCAATAATCCCGAATCCATTTCATTAGAGACAGGCTTTTTTGACCTAGGCATGGATTCTTTAAGTTCTGTCGAGTTGAGGAATAAGTTGCAATCCAGTTTAGATTGTTCACTGCCATCTTCTCTGGCTTTTGATTATCCCACGGTAGAGAAACTGGTAGATTATTTAGTTAAAGACTTACTAGCTGAAAAAGAGGAGGTACCAGATGAAAGCGAGCAACTTATCGAAATAGACGATATTGCTAAAAGGCTGGCAGAACAACTAGGAGCCAATTAGGAGGTATTTCAATGAGTAGTACTCAGGTGCAAGAATATGCCAAACTGATGAAAATGGCATCAGACAAGATAGCTAAGTTGGAAGCTGAACTTGATGCACTAAAAAGTAAGGACAAATCAGAACCAATCGCGATCATTGGTATGGGTTGTCGCTTTCCTGGAGGTGCATCTACTCCAGAAGCCTTCTGGGATATTTTACAAAACGGAGTAGATGCGATCACTGAAGTACCACAAGACCGATGGCACCTTGATGATTATTACGACCCAGACCCAGACAGTCCTGGTAAAATATATACTCGCTATGGAGGATTTCTCAACAAACTTCAGGAGTTTGATAACAATTTTTTTGGTATTTCTCCCAAGGAAGCCATCCATCTAGACCCTCAACAGAGATTACTCCTAGAAGTCAGTTGGGAAGCTCTAGAAAATTCAGGCAAAAATCCGCAACAACTCCAAGGAAGCCCAACAGGTGTATTTATTGGTATTTGTGGCAACGACTATACCCAACGTATATTCAGTCAAGGTCCAGAACAATTTGATGCCTATGTAGCTACAGGCAATGCCCACAGTACAGCATCAGGGCGAATTTCCTATATTCTGGGACTAATTGGACCGAATTTGGCAGTAGACACAGCTTGCTCCTCTTCATTAGTAAGTATCCATTTGGCCTGTTCGAGTTTAAGGAATCAAGAATGTAATCTAGCCTTGGCTGGAGGGGTCAATCTCTTGCTATCTCAGGAATTTAGCATCAACTTTTCTAAGGCTCGTATGTTATCCTTTGATGGTCGGTGCAAGACTTTTGATACTTCTGCTGATGGCTTTGTCCGTGGTGAAGGATGCGGTATTGTTGTACTCAAACGTTTATCAGATGCAGTAGCAGACCAGGACAATATTCTGGCAGTAATTCGGGGCAGTGCCATCAATCAAGATGGTGATACTAGTGGTTTAACGGTTCCTAATGGACCTTCTCAACAATCAGTCATCCGTCAAGCTTTGGCAAACGGGGAAGTAGACCCAACAAGTGTTAGTTATCTTGAAGCTCATGGTACAGGAACTGCTTTGGGGGACCCCATTGAAGTCGAAGCCATAGGAACGGTATTTGGCCAAACCCACTCTGTTGAACAGCCATTAATCATTGGTTCGGTTAAGACGAACATTGGTCACACCGAAGGAGCGGCAGGAATAGCAGGTTTGCTCAAGTTAGTCCTGCAACTGCAACATCAACAAATAGCACCATCACTACATTTTAACCAACCTAATCCTTATATTAATTGGTCTCAATTACCAGTAAAGGTCTCGACTCAGCTCACCCCTTGGCAAACAAATGGTAAAAGTCGCATAGCTGGGGTTAGTTCTTTTGGTTTTAGTGGCACCAATGCTCATATAGTTTTAGAAGAAGCTCCTGCAGAAGTCAGAAGTCAGAAGTCAGAAGTCGGAAGTGAGGATATTGCCGAACGTCCAATTCATATATTAACTCTATCGGCAAAAACAGAAAAAGCTTTAGAAGATTTAGTCAGTAATTATCAAAAGCATTTAGAAACTTATCCAGATTTTGCTGTGGCAGATGTATGTTACACGGCCAATACAGGAAGGAAACATTTTAAGAATCGACTAGCAGTTATTGCTTCTGACCAAAAGGAATTAGCAGAAAAGCTACTTGATCAAAAAACAGGAAAGGAAGTAGTTGGACTATCTTGTGGAGAATTTGATAGTGGTAGCGCAAGTTCTAAGCTAGCTTTCTTATTCACAGGCCAAGGTTCCCAGTATGTGGATATGGGTAAGCAATTGTATGAAACTCAACCAACTTTCCGCCAAGCTTTAGAGCGATGCGACCAAATTCTACAACCCTATCTAGAATATCCCCTATTAGAGGTTATTTTTCCTAAAGATGTACAAAAGTCAACCTCGAATTTGTTAGACCAAACAGGTTATACCCAACCTGCTCTATTTGCGATTGAATATGCTTTGTTCAAGTTATGGGAATCTTGGGGAATTAAACCAACTGTAGTCATGGGTCACAGTGTAGGAGAATATGTGGCAGCAACTGTAGCAGGGGTTTTCAGTTTAGAGGATGGTCTGAAATTAATCGCCATGCGGGGCAGGTTGATGCAACAGTTACCCTCTGGTGGTGAAATGGTATCTGTAATGGCATCAGCATCTCTGGTGACAGAGGCCATAGGAGAATATAGTTCTCAAGTGACAATAGCAGCGATTAATGGACCAGAAAGTATGGTGATTTCTGGTGAAAGTGAAGCGATCGCAACCATTTGCAGTAAGTTAGAAGCAATGGGAGTTAAGACTAAACATTTACAGGTGTCCCATGCTTTTCACTCTCCGTTAATGGAGCCAATGTTGGCAGAGTTTGAAGCAGTAGCTCAAGAAGTCAACTATAGTCAGCCTCGGATACCACTCATTTCTAATGTTACTGGTCAAAAGGTGAGTTCAGAAATTACTACCGCTAAATATTGGGTAAATCATGTCCGACAACCAGTGAAGTTTGCCCAGAGTATGAAAACTCTGGATGAGGAAGGTTATAAGGTATTCTTGGAAGTGGGAGCAAAACCAATATTACTGGGGATGGGACGTCAATGTTTACCAGAAGATGTGGGAGTATGGTTACCATCTTTACGTCCTGGAGTAGAAGAATGGCAACAAATGCTCTCAAGTTTAGGACAATTGTATGTAAAAGGAGCCCAAGTAGATTGGTCAGGGTTTGACCGATATTATACTAATCAGAAAGTAATCTTGCCCACTTATCCATTTCAGCGGGAAAAGTATTGGGTGGAAACGACCAATTATCAAAGTATCTCTGCAACCAAACTTCATCCTCTGATTAATCGCAAGTTTCAATCTCCCTTATCAAAAGACATCTTTTTTGAATCTGAGTTTAGCACCGACGCCCTACCATTTTTAGCAGACCACCGAATATATGAAAAAGTTGTAGTACCTGGTGCCAGTCACATTTCTCTATTGTTAGCAAGCGCCTCTCTAACATTTTCTACAACTGGATGTCAACTGGAAGATATTCTGTTTCCCCAAGCCTTAGCTATTCCAGAACAAGGAGTGCGTAATGTTCAGGTGGCTTTTACTCCACAGGATAGCTCATATTCATTTCAAGTAATTAGTTTTGATAGCTCTTCTAGCTCTTCCAATGGTGATAATTCTTGGGCTCTGCATGCTACAGGCAAGATTTACCCTACTATGGAGTCCTCCCAGCAGTCTCTAGAAACCATCAAAGAAATTCAATCTCGTTGTAGTCAAAAAAATGAAAGCACAGAAATTTACCAGAGTCTATGGGATAGAAAAATTAAATTAGGGGAGAGTTTTAGATGGATAGACCAAGTATGGTTAGGAGAGGGAGAAATTCTGTGTCAAATGAAAGTACCTGAGACAGTGTTAGATGCCCTTAAGTATCAAATACATCCTGCCTTAATTGACTCATGCTTTCAGTCAGTGGCTGCACTTAATCTCAGTCTTGCTGGTGACAAAAATGAAACTTTTGTGCCCTTCAGTATAGAGAAGTTTACTTTTTATCAGCGCCCTGAGAATGGTTCGCTTTGGTGTTATACCCGTGGATTGAAAGAAGGAGCATCAGAGGAAAAACTGCTGAAAGCAGAAATACAATTATTTGACCAAACTGGGGCATTGGTGGCTGAGGTTAATGGTTTTGAGGGAAGGAAAGCGAATCCCAAAGCATTACTAATGACTCTGGATTCAGATTTAAGTGATTGGTTTTATGAAATCAACTGGGAAGCTCAACCCTTAACAAAAGTTTCAAAATCTGATGAAAATGCCTCTGGGAAATGGTTAGTATTTGCACTTAGTTATGAATTGGTAGAGTCGGTCGGGAAGTATCTACAAGAGAGAGGACAGAACTATATTTGGGTATCCCCAGGTTCAGAGTATCAGCAATTAGATGCTCAACATTATCAAATTAATCCCACTGTAGCTGAACAATTTCTCAAACTGCTCCAAGATAATTCAGATATTAAGGGCATTTTGCATTTATGGGGTATAATAAATGAAGTTGAGGATTTACAAACAGCTCAACAACTTGGTTGTGCAACAGCGTTACATTTAGTGCAAGCCTTAGTTCAAGCTGGATTGACTAATGTAACACCGATGTGGTTAGTTACTCAAGGGACTCAGAGTATATTGGATGAAGCAGAAGTGGTGCAACCCCAACAAGGAACTCTATGGGGACTAGGGCGTGTTATTAGTCTAGAACACCCAGAATTAAAGTGTGGCCGAATAGACTTAGACCCCAAAACGAATGTTTCGGAAATGCTCCCCAGTTTAGTAGATGAAGTATTTTCTAAGAATAATGAAGACCAAATAGCAATTCGTCAGGGAGTCCGTTATGTAGCAAGATTAGTACGACAACAAAAGCCGAAATCGAGCTTAGAAGAAAAATTAGGATTAGAAAATCAACCACTGGAATTGAAGTTGTCTGAATATGGACTGATAGACAACCTCAAGTGGCAAGTAATGCAGCGCCGTCCTCCACAAGGGAATGAAGTAGAAATTCAAGTCAAAGCAGTGGGTTTAAACTTCCGAGATGTACTCAATTCCTTGGGGTTACTGAAAGAATATTATGCTCAGGTATTAGGTATTACTGACGTAGCTCAACTTAACTTTGGCTTAGAATGTGTAGGCGTTATTGCATCTGTGGCAGACAATGTGTCTCAGTGGCAGGTGGGAGATGAGGTGATGGCTTTGGTTCATAATGGGTTCAGTAGCTTTGTCACTACTCCGGCTGAGTTAGTGATGGCTAAACCGAAAAATTTGAGTTTTACGGAAGCAGCTACTTTACCATTGACCTTTGCCACAGCTTACTATGGATTACAACACTTAGCTAAAATTCAGCCAGGAGAGCGAGTATTAATTCATGCTGCTGCTGGTGGTGTAGGGCAAGCGGCAGTTCAAATCGCACTACAGACAGGAGCAGAAGTATTCGCGACTGCGAGTCCTCCTAAGTGGGAGTTTCTCAAGTCTATGGGCATTAAACACATAATGAACTCTCGCACTTTAGAGTTTGCCGATCAAATAATGAGTCTGACTCAGGGAAAAGGTGTAGATATAGTCTTAAATAGTCTAAATGGAGACTTTATTGATAAGAGTTTTGCTGTGTTAGCTACCCAAGGGCGATTTGTAGAAATTGGCAAAATAGGGATTTGGGACAAACAAAAGGTGATGCAGAAGCGACCAGATGCTGATTACTTCCCTTTTGATCTGGGAGAGATAATCCAACAACAACCAGATTTAACTGCCAAAATTTCAGAGGAATTGAACCAGCAGTGTCAGCAAGGAACACTGAAAGCATTATCTTATAAAGTATTTCCTAGTACAGAAGTAAAAGCTGCCTTCCGATATATGCAGCAAGGTAAGCATATAGGAAAAGTCGTAGTTTCTATGGCAAAAACTAGAGATGAGTCAAAATATATCAAACCAGAAGCAAGTTATTTGATTACAGGAGGTTTAGGAGCTTTAGGCTTAGAAGTAGCCCAATGGATGGTGAAAGAGGGAGCAAAACATATAGTATTAACTGGGCGTCGGAGTCCGAATAAAACTGCACAAAAAATCATAGAGGAATTAGAAGCAGCAGGAGCATCAGTCAGTGTTTTGTTAGGGGATATTTCTACTCAAGAGTCTGTCATCAAAATCTTAGAGGGGATATCTGCTTCGTTACCTCCACTTAAAGGAGTGATTCATGCTGCTGGGGTGTTGGATGACGGAGTCTTACAAAAGATGAGCTGGAATAGATTTACAAAAGTTATGGCTCCCAAGGTGTCGGGAACCTGGTATTTACATCAACTGACTCGGGATTTACCTTTAGATTTCTTTGTTTGTTTCTCCTCTATGGCTTCGATGTTGGGGAATTATGGTCAAGGAAACTATGCTGCTGCCAATGCTTTTATGGATGCGATCGCCCACTATCGTCAAGGTCAGGGATTACCAGGATTAAGTATTAACTGGGGAGCATGGGCGACAGCAGGAATGGCAGCTCGTTTAGCAAGGGAACATCAAAATCGAATGCAGAGTAGCGGGGTAGTGGCCATTGACCCCGAATCAGGAATGCAAGCATTAGGTTCATTGTTATCAGGCTCTCAAAGCCAAGTAGGGGTGTTCCCAGTTAATTGGTCTGAGTTTTTTAGGCAGATGCCCGGTGTGCAGAAGATGCCTTTTTTGGAGGCTTTGATTTCCACTGAACCGTCATTCACCAAAAAGTCAGTATTTAGAGAACAATTAGAAGCAGCACCGGTTTCAGAACGTCAACAGTTATTAACCAATAAGATTCGCTCATTGATAGCCAAAACCTTGGGTTGGACAGATGGACAAAAGATAGGAATGCGCCAACCTTTGTTTGATTTAGGATTAGATTCTCTGATGGCTATGGAATTGAGAAATCAAGTGGAGTCAACCTTAGAGACAAGTTTAAGTTCAACACTGTTTTTTGACTATCCTACTGTAGAAAATTTAGTAAATTATCTCTCCATTAAGGTATTCTCGGGAGAGTCAGCAGTTGTTCTTGTTCAGCAAGAATCAGAAGAAGTAAACCAATCAAATTTACAACAAGAAATAGAACAACTATCAGAATCAGAAGCTCAAAATATTTTGCTTCAAGAATTAGAAAATATGAATTTCTAGGAGTAGAATACTTTAAAGATATGGAAAATATTTCGGAATCTCTAAATACGGCAAACTCTTTGTCAGCAACAAAACGGGCACTAATTGCATTAAAGGAAATGCAGTCCGAATTGCAAGCTCTCAAGTCTGCCCAGATTGAGCCAATTGCCATCATTGGCATGAGTTGTCGCTTCCCTGGCGGAGTAGATTCTCCTGAAGCATTCTGGCAATTACTCAATGATGGAGTAGATGCTATCTCTGAAGTACCATTATCACGATGGAACATTAATAACTACTATGACCCCGGCCCAGATGCTCCCGGCAAAATTTCTACCCGCGACGGTGGTTTTATCTCACAAATAGATGGCTTCGATGCCGCATTTTTCGGGATTTCTCCCCGAGAAGCTCAAAGCTTAGACCCTCAACAACGCTTATTACTGGAAGTTAGTTGGGAAGCAATAGAAAGGGCTAACATACTCCCAGAAAAGTTATTAAATAGTCTGACAGGAGTATTCATTGGCATTGGTAATAGCAATTATCAAAGTAAGCTGGCAACCTCTGAGATGCCACAGGCTTATTGGGGTACAGGTAATGCGCCGAGTGCTGCTACAGGTCGTTTATCATACATCTTGGGGCTCACTGGACCTAGTCTGGCAGTAGAAACTGCTTGCTCTTCGTCTTTGGTATCCGTGCATCTGGCTTGTCAGAGTTTGCGACAACGAGAATGTAATCTGGCTTTAGCTGGGGGCGTGAATCTACTCCTTTCTCCAGAGCTTAGTATTATATTCTCTCAAGCCCAAATGTTATCTCCTGATGGTCGCTGCAAGACTTTTGATGCTTCAGCAAATGGTTATGTGCGTGGGGAAGGATGTGGAATAATTGTCTTGAAACGACTCTCTGACGCACTAGCCAATGGGGATAATATTCTGGCAGTGATTCGTGGCACAGCTGTTAATCAAGACGGTCTGAGTGGTGGTTTAACAGTACCTAATGGTCCATCTCAAGAAGCTGTGATTCGCCAAGCCTTAGCAAATGGGGGTGTGGAGCCCGCCAGTGTCAGTTATATTGAAGCTCATGGTACTGGAACTTCCTTGGGAGACCCCATTGAAGTCGGAGCGTTAGGAACGGTATTTGGGAAAACCCACTCCCAAGAGCAACCATTAATCATTGGTACAGTTAAAACTAATATTGGCCATTTAGAGGTAGCAGCAGGAATAGCAGGGTTGATGAAGGTAGTCCTGCAACTACAGCATCAACAAATAGCACCATCACTCCATTTTAACCAGCCTAATCCTTATATTAATTGGTCACAATTACCACTACAAGTCTCGACTCAACTCACCCCTTGGCAAACCAATGGTAAAACTCGTATTGCGGGAGTGAGTTCCTTCAGCTTTAGTGGTACAAATGCTCATATAATCTTAGAAGAAGTACCAAGAGAAGGCAACAGGCAAACCTCCCCTGTGTCCCCCCAAGGAGGAAAGGCAACAGGCAACAGTGAAGATTACATAGAACGTTCAGTTCATTTATTAACTCTCTCAGCGAAAACTAAAACTGCTCTTGGTGAGTTAGTCAGTAGTTATCACAATTATCTCCAAACTCATCCCCAATTAGGGGTAGCCGATATTTGCTATACGGCTAACACAGGACGTAACCACTTTAACCACAGACTAGCTGTTGTCACCTCTAACCCAAAAGAATTAGCTGAAAAACTCCAACAGCACCAACAGGGAGAAGAGGTAACCGGAATCTACTCAGGAGCACTATTAAACACCACAACACCTAAAATCGCCTTTTTATTCACAGGACAAGGTTCACAATATGTGAACATGGGCAGGCAGTTGTATCAACAAGCACCAACTTTCCGTGAAGCGATTAACCAATGTGAGCAAATCCTCAGTAGCCTAGAAACTTTCCAGGATAAGTCATTACGAGAAATCCTCTATCCTACAGACACAGATGAGTCCGGTTCATCCCTACTAGACCAAACCGCTTACACTCAACCTGCTCTATTTGCCATAGAATATGCACTATTCAAACTCTGGCAATCCTGGGGAATTAAACCAGATGTGGTCATGGGTCATAGCGTTGGAGAATATGTCGCAGCAACTGTAGCAGGAGTACTGAGTTTAGAAGATGGTTTGAAACTAATTGCTGCTAGGGGCTCTTTGATGCAGAAATTACCTGCTGGTGGAGCAATGGTTTCAGTGATGACCTCAGAGTCGAAAGTGCGAGAGATTTTCAAGGCGATGTCGTTGGAAGAAAAAGTAGCCATAGCAGCCATCAATGGACCCGAAAGTATAGTCATTTCTGGTGAGGAAGAAGCAGTAAGAGCGATCGCAACTCACCTAGAATCAGTCGGCATCAAAACCAAACAACTACAAGTATCCCATGCTTTCCATTCTCCTCTGATGGAACCCATGTTGGCAGAATTTGAAGCAGTAGCAGAAGAAATCAACTACCATGAGCCTAAGATACCACTGATATCAAATGTTACTGGCAAACTGGTGGGAGAGGAGATGACTTCTGGGAAATATTGGGCTCGTCATGTGCGGCAACCAGTGAGGTTTGCCCAGAGTATGATAACTATGCAGGAGGAAGGATATGATTTATTCCTGGAAATTGGACCCAAACCAATTTTATTGGGGATGGGAAGGCAATGTCTACCGGAAGAGGTAGGTGTATGGTTGCCATCATTACGTCCAGGAGTAGATGAATGGCAGCAAATGTTGGATAGTTTAGGAAAACTGTATGTACAAGGAGCCAAAGTAGATTGGTCAGGATTTGACCAAAACTATAACCGTGAGAAAGTAGTATTACCAACCTATCCTTTCCAACGAGAACGATATTGGCCAGAGAGCAAGCGGAAGTTTCAGACACAGCAAGTTGATGGGGAAAAAGTTTTACATCCCTTACTAGGTATCAAACTACAAGTAGCAGCTTTAAAAAATCAATTTTGTTTTGAATCTTTACTAGCCGGAGATCGACCAGCTTACCTCAAGCACCATGAAGTGTTTAGCCAAGTCCTGTTTCCAGCCACAGGGTACTTAGAAATAGCCTTGGCAGCGGGAGTGAATTTGTCCAAATCTCAGCATGTGGTGTTAGAAGATGTAATTATTGGGCGAGGGCTGATTCTACAAGAAATTGACTTAACAACAGTCCAAACCATCCTCACACCCTTAGAAAACGGCTCTTATAAGTTTGAGATTTTTAGTTATAAAAATCAGGAAAATCAAGATACGCCATTGTGGATACTCCACACAGAAGGGCAAATCAGAGCTGATTCACAGGAAAGCACACTGAGAGCTATAGACCGGGCAAAATACCAAGCAGAGTGTACTCAGCCAATAAAAGTCCAAGAACATTATCAAAAATTTCGGCAACTGGGGCTGAATTACGGAGTTAGTTTCCAAGGAGTTCAACAATTGTGGTTGGGTTCACACCAAGCCTTGGCACAGATTAAGTTACCCGAAGCCTTGACAAAAGAAATCACCAACTATCAATTCCATCCCGCATTGTTAGATGCAGCTTTGCAAGTAGCTGGTCAGGCTCTACCACAAACAAATAACAACACTTATCTGCCAGTAGGAATAGAGCAGTTAAAAATATATGCTCCTCCAGAGAAAAGTCTCTGGGTGTATGCATCGGTGAGTGAATTCATAGAAGATCAAAAAATCCTAACTGCTCAACTGACTGTAGCGAGTCTAGAAGGAGAAATCATTGCCACAATTAAAGGCTTACAACTAAAACTTGCCACTCAAGAGACCCCACTAGAAGTAAAATCAATAACTAATTGCCTGTATGAAGTAGAATGGAGAGCTAAAGGTCGCTTAGGTCAGTTACTACCTCCTGATTTTTTGCTTCCTCCTATAGAAATTGCCCAACAATTAACTCCTACTCTGATAGAATTATTAACTCAGATAGATGATCGCAAAGCCTCAGAAATCAGCACAAAGTTAGAAGAATTAAGCGTAGATTATATAGTTCAAGGCTTGCTGGAGATAGGTTGGTCATATAAGGCGAAAGAGAGCTTTGAGGCTGATGCAGCAGTTCAACGTTTAGGTATAGTTCCCACCCAAGAACGATTATTTATGCGTCTCCTCCAAATCTTAAAAGAATTAGGAGTACTGGAATTTGCTCAACTGCAGTGGGAGGTAAAACAAACCTTAGAGAAAGTCAACCCGACTCAAAAAAACCAGAGTTTACTGAGCCAATATCCAGAGGAAGCAGCAGCATTGACACTACTGGATCGGTGTGCGTCTCAACTAAGTATGGTACTACGAGGAGAAATAGACCCAGTAGAGTTGGTATTCCCTCAAGGAGATTTGACTACCGCTACCCAACTTTATGAAAAGTCTACTGTAGCTAAACTGATGAACACGATAGTACAAAATACTATTAATAAAGCTATAGAGAAATTACCGCCAAGCCGAGGGATAAGGTTGTTGGAAATCGGAGCAGGAACCGGAGGAACAAGTAGTTATGTCCTGCCTCACCTAAATCCCCAGCAAACAGAATATATATTCACCGATATCGGACAATTATTTACCAGTAAGGCGCAAGATAAATTCTCGGATTATCGATTTGTAGTGTATAAAACCTTAGATATAGAAGTAGACCCAAACAGTCAAGGATTCGGTGCTCATCAGTACGATATAATTATTGCGGCAAATGTACTCCATGCAACTACAAGTATCAAGGAGACATTATCCAATGTGCGACAACTATTAGCACCAGGAGGAATATTAGTATTGTATGAAGCAACAACACCTCAGCGATGGTTGGATTTAGTATTTGGACTATTAGAAGGATGGTGGAAATTCACCGATTATGAATTACGACCAGACTACCCTCTGCTAAGTTTTGACCAGTGGAACAGAGTTTTGAGAGAAACAGGTTTTACTGAAGTAGTAGCTATACCAGAAGTACAGGAAAAGACACAAGGATTGTCAGGGCAAAAGGTGATTGTAGCTCAAGCAGCTCCAACAAAACAAAAAACGGAGAAGAAACCGAAGAGTTGGTTGATACTAGCAGACAAACAAGGAATAGCTCAACACTTAGCACGGCAACTGAAATCGATAGGAGAAGTGTGTATCTTAGTATTTGCAGGAGAGAAATATCAGCAGATATCTCCAGAAGAATTGAGGATTAATCCTAATAACCAGTCGGAATATGAACAACTGATAGAGGCGGTAGCAGTTAAATCACCATCATTGTATGGAATAGTGCAATGTTGGACAACAGAAGTGGGATTAGGTAAAACTATTAAATCTGAGGAATTAGAAAATTTATCTAAATTGGGGTGTGCTACAACATTATATTTAGTGCAAGCTTTAGTCAAAGCTGAGTTACCAACAGCCCCTCGGTTATGGTTAGTGACTTGTGGCTCTCAACCTGTACCGTCAAATGCACCGATAATACCAGGAGTAACCCAATCTTCACTATGGGGAATGAGGAAAGTAATTAGTTTAGAACACCCGGAATTCAACTGTGTCTGCATAGATTTAGACCCAGAGGAGACGAAAGAGTGTCAAGCTAATGGACTATTTGAGGAAATCTGGTCGGAAGATAAGGAGGACCAAATAGCACAGCGAGGAAATGGTCGTTATGTGCCAAGATTGGTTGCAAGTCATCATCAGCAAAGGGTAGTAGCAGATGCAACAAGCAAAAAATCGGTGAGTTTCCGTGAGGAAGCTAACTACTTGATTACAGGGGGAATGGGAGGTTTAGGCTTACTGGTAGCCCGTTGGATGGTAGAGAAGGGAGCCAAGCACTTAATATTATTAGGACGTAGGGCACCCGATGATACTGTGGAGGAAAAAATAATTGAGTTAGAAATGGCTGGAGCGGAAGTAGTAGTGGAAAAAGCAGACGTATCTGATTGGGAATCGATGACAAGAGTGGTGGCTAATATAGAGCAGTTAAACAGGCCATTAGCAGGAATAATACACTCGGCGGGAATGTTGTCAGATGGAATGCTACAAAACCAGAATTGGCCTAGTTTTGATAAAGTGATGTCTCCGAAAGTGCAAGGAGCTTGGCACTTGCATCAATTGACCCAAAACCAGCAATTAGACTTTTTTGTGATGTTTTCTTCGATAGCCTCTCTATTTGGTTCACCAGGTCAGGGAAATCATTCTGCAGCAAATGGATTTCTAGATGGTTTAGCTTATTATCGTCGAAGTCTAGGATTGCCTGGGTTGAGCATTAACTGGGGAATAGTAGGTGAAGTGGGAGAAGCAGCAGAACGAGGTGCAGATGTTAGTCTACAGAAGAAGGGTTTGGGTGCGATCGCTCCTGCTCAGGTTTTAGAGTCTCTAGAACTACTAATGAGTGGTACTGATGATACTGAAGTAGGAGTAGTACCGATTGATTGGTTGGCTTTGGAAGAAAGAATAGCTGAATGGCCTTTCTTAGCTGATTGGCAGGAATTAACTGCCTCAATGGCTGCAACCAAAAGGGAAAATGATAGCATTTTACAGAGGCTAAAAGCAGTTTCATTAGAGGAGCGAGAAAGCATATTGATGGAGTACCTCGTAGGAAAAATAGCCAAAATATTGGCTATGAGTGCTTCTCAAATAGATGTAGCTCAACCTCTTATAGATATGGGGCTAGATTCTTTGATGGCAGGTGAATTGCGGAATTTGTTAAAAAGGCAACTGGGATGGGATATACCTTTTCAAAAAATATTTGGAGGGGCGAGTACTGCGCAGATCGCAGACTTAGTAAATGACCAAATAACTCAGCAGCTTTTGTTAGAAGAAATCACTGACTCTGACAATTCAGATACTGAAGATATTTGTGAAGATATGGAGGAAATTACCTTATGAACCTGAATCAAGTTCTATCTCAAATCGCTAGCAAAGGCATCCGATTGTCTGCTGAAGGTGAGCAACTAAAGATTCGTGCTCCCAAGGGAGCATTAACTCAAGAAACTAGGGATCTTATTGCCCGAAACAAAGCTGAATTATTACGATTACTTCAGAACGTTTCTACTACTGATAGTTCTGAGGCTCTTTCAGAACCACTAAAACCTTATGAGGAAACAAGTCCGTATCCTCCCCTATCTCTAAATGAAAAGTCTCTTTGGTTTGTCTGGTACTTAGACCCAGACAGTTACTCTTATAATGTTTCCTTTGCAGGTAGAATGCCTGAAGCTAGCAATGTTTCAGCTTGGAAGGAAGTATTTGAGCATTTACTCAAGCGACACCCTGGCCTGCATACTTGCTTTCCTAGTTTAGATAACAAACCTTATCGACAGGTTTTGGAAACCCCTGTTTTAGACTTTCAAGTGATTGATGCTATCAGTTGGAGTATAGAAGAGGTGCGACAAAAGGTGAGAGCTATTCACCGAGAGCCTTTTGACCTAGAAAATGGTCCACTAATGCGTGTCAGATTTTTTCAACAGGGAGCACAGGGGCTCGCCTTTATCGTATCTGTACACCACATTGTCTGTGATGGTTGGTCGCTAAATCTTATGGTGGAAGAGTTACCTGTTATTTATCATCAGCTACATACTCAGGAATCTACTCCTCTTGCTCCTCCAAGCTATAGCTATCCAACTTTTATTCATTGGCAAAAAGAGTTACTGGAGAGTGCCAGAGGAAAGCAGCTATGGGATTATTGGCAACAAAAACTAGAGGGCAATTTGCCTGTATTGCAACTGCCCACTGATTATCCGCGACCTCCGCTCCAAACCTATAAAGGAAATTCCTGTGTCTTTAGTTTATCTTTAGAACTAACACAAAAGTTAAAGAAGCTGGCTGATACCAGGAAAGTATCTCTCTACACTCTGCTCTTGGCAGTATATCAGGTTTTATTGTATAGATATACTTTGCAGGAAGATATTATTGTTGGCTCACCTGTAACGGGTCGGAGTCGCTCAGAGTTCAATAGCATATTTGGGCATTTTGTTAATATGCTCCCCATGCGAAGCACTATCAAAGGTGCAGGTAGTTTTACTGAACTGTTAACGCAAGTGCAGCAAACTGTTCTGGAAGCACTAGATCATCAAGATTTTCCTTTTGCACTAATGGTGGAACGATTGCATCCGCAACGAGATTCAAGTTATTCCCCAATTATTCAAACGAACTTTGTGCTTCAGTCATTTCAACAAGCACATTTACTGGCTTCTGGTCAAGATGAGACTTCTTATTCTTGGGGAGATTTAAAATTTATCCCTTATAACCCAGTGCTATTTGAGGGGCAATCTGATTTAGATTTGGAAATGAGCGAAATCAACTCTAAGTTGACAGGAGCATTCAAATACAACACAGACCTGTTTGAACAGAGTACGATTGAGCGAATGCTGAGTCATTTCCAGAAATTGTTGGAGGGTATTGTTGCCGATCCACAACAACCAGTTAGTCGCTTACCACTGCTGACAGCAGCAGAAAGAAAGCAGCTTTTAGTTGATTGGAATGATACAGCGGTGGGTTATCCTGATGACAAATGTATCCATCAGTTATTTGAAGAGCAGGTAGACAAAACTCCAGATGCAGTAGCAGTAGTATTTGAACAGCAAAAGCTGACCTATTCCCAATTAAACAGCAAAGCCAATCAACTAGCCCATTACTTGCAAGGTTTAGGAGTCAAGGCAGAAACCCTAGTGGGCATCTGTGTAGAGCGTTCAGTGGAGATGGTAGTAGGTTTATTAGCCATACTCAAAGCCGGAGGGGCTTATGTAGCATTAGACCCCAACTATCCCGCTGCGCGGCTAGCTCAGATATTAGAAGACGGGGAGTTAGAGTTAGTGTTAACTGACTCCAACTCCCCGTTTCAGCTACCAGAAACAAAAACACCTGTAGTAGATATCAAGAAAGCAAATACAGTAGAAAGACAAACCAATGTAGTCAGTAATGTCAACCCCCAAAACCTAGCTTATGTATTGTATACCTCTGGTTCTACAGGCCGACCCAAAGGAGTAGCAATTGAACACCGTAGTCCAGTGTCCCTATTACATTGGGCACGAGAAGTGTATAGCCAAGAGGAATTATCAGGAGTATTAGCCTCCACATCCATTTGCTTTGACCTATCAGTATTCGAATTGTTTGTGCCCTTAAGTTGGGGAGGAAAAGTCATATTAGCTGAAAATGCTTTACACCTGCCAGAATTACCAGCAGCAGGAGAAGTAAGCCTAATAAATACAGTACCTTCAGCAGCCAGGGAATTAATCAGAAGCCAAAGTATCCCCAGTGGGGTAAAAACAGTGAATTTGGCAGGAGAGCCACTAGAAAATCAATTGGTGCAAAAACTGTATGAACAAGCAACAATTAAAGCAGTATACAACCTGTATGGGCCAAGTGAAGACACAACTTACTCAACCTATGGGTTAATGGAGAAAGGAGGAAGAGCTGCACCAACCATAGGTAGACCAATAAGCAACACCCAGGTGTATATTCTGGACTCAAAGAATCAACCAGTACCAATAGGAGTAGCAGGAGAACTTCACATAGGAGGAGAAGGACTAGCACGAGGTTACCTGAACAAAGCAGAATTAACAACAGAAAAATTTATCTTTTGGAATGGGAAAAGATTATATAAAACAGGAGATTTAGCACGTTATCAAAGAAATGGTCAAATACAATTCTTAGGGAGACTTGACCATCAAGTTAAAATCAGAGGTTACCGCATCGAAATCGGAGAAATCCAAGCGATATTAAATGAATTTCCCCTAGTCAAAGAAACAGTAGTATTAGCAAGGGAAGATAACTCTGGCAATAAAGGTTTAGTAGCTTATCTAGTGCTAGAAAGTGAAACTCCAGAAGTATCAGAGACAGAACAAATAGATAAAGTGAAACAGTATCTGAAAGAGCAGTTGCCGGAATATATGATACCTAGTAGGTTTGTACTCTTGTCAAAACTGCCTCTGACTCCTAATGGAAAAGTAGACCGTAAGGCATTGCCAGCACCAGATTTATTCAGTAGTCTGTCAACGGAGTATGTAGCTCCAGAAACGGAGACACAGAAGACATTAGCCGAGATTTGGCAAGAAGTGTTGGGTATAGAAAAAGTGGGTACACACGATAACTTCTTTGAGTTGGGAGGACATTCCCTATTAGCCATTCAAGTAATCTCTCGTGTGCGAGCAGCTTTCTCAATAGAACTTAAGCTACGGGACATATTTGAATCACCCACCGTAGCAGGAGTGGCTCAAGCTATTGATCAGGGAAACAATGATACACAGGTTACTAATCAAGTTAAGGACTTAAGGGCTGAAGTAATCTTAGACTCCAAAATTCAGAATCAGTCTGTAGCTTTTAAATATATAAGTGAGCCGAAAAATATCTTTTTGACTGGAGCAACAGGCTTTTTGGGAGTTTATTTACTCTCTGAACTCCTCGAACAAACTCAAGGAAATATATATTGTCTAGTACGTGCAACCTCTTCTGAGCAAGGTAAGCAGAGACTGCAAAGCTCCCTGGAGTCGTATAGCCTATGGAATGAAAGCAAAAGCTCAAGAATTATTCCAGTTATAGGAGAATTGTCGGCTCCACTATTAGGTCTTGACGAACCACAGTTTAACCATCTAGCCAGTCAGGTGGATGTCATTTATCATAATGGCGCTTGGGTAAATTTTGTCTACTCTTACTCAGTTTTGAAGCCAGCTAATGTTCTCGGAACTCAGGAAGTCTTGAGATTGGCTAGCCAAACCAAAATTAAACCCGTACATTTTATCTCTACCATCTCAGTTTTCTCCTCATCTGGCTATTCTGACAAGCAAGTAATTTTTGAATCAGACTCCCTTGACTATAGTCCAGACAACGATGATGGCTACGCTGAAAGTAAATGGGTAGCAGAAAAATTAGTTATGGAAGCTCGTGACCGAAGATTGCCTGTGTGTATATACAGACCAGGGAGAATAACAGGACACAGTCAAACAGGCTTCTGTAATACAGAAGATCTATTTTCTCGAATGATTAAAGGCTGTATCCAGCTAGGAGCAGTGCCAAATCTTGAAGGCGTTTTCAGCGACATAGTACCTGTAGACTATGTAAGTAAGGCGATTGTTAATATATCACAACAGAAAGAATCTCTAGGAAAGGCTTTTCACATGGTCAACCCTAATGACATCTATGTAAACGAGGCTTTCAACATGATCCGTTCTTGGGGATACCCAATTGAACAGATGGATTATGAAAAGTGGCGAACCAAACTAATTTGTCAAGCAGAAAATAGCAATGAAAATGCATTGTATCCTCTTTTGTCGCTTTTTTCAGAAGAACTACCAGTAAATGCGGAAAAGCAAAGATACGACTGCACAAATACAATACATGGACTAGCTGACACGGGTTTAGTCTGTCCATCCATAGATTCCAAATTATTGAACACCTACTATTCTTATTTTAGGAGTAGCGGCTTATTGAACGCGCCACAGTAGGGCATTCCTTTCCAATAGGCGCACACCAGTCGTGCGCCTTGGAGTTCAATAGATTAACTCTGGGGGGCAACAAGTTGCCCATAAACCTTTTTCTAGCCTACTTATCGCCCCCCAGCCAAACAACCAAAATTCGTAGTCTGATAGTTTAGGGTGTGGAATGTGGGTGTAATTCGATTTTAACTAGCCCAGGGCGATATTTTTCCCTTGCTAGCATCAACCAGGTAGGACAGGAAGCTATCTACTAAAGTCTCCATCGTCTCCTGGCTGATTGCAGGCTTAGAAAAGGGGAAATGCAAAAACATTTTTCCCTCAAAAGTTGTAACATAAGCAAGCACAAGACCCCCAAACATGGCTTGTCCTGAAGCAAAACTGATTTCTGAGAGTTCAAATTGACCGTAAACTCTGGGAATGTTTACTCGACCAATATTGGAAATAGACACTGTCTGAGGGGCTTGATCTCGGCGGGTGAGCGCCAACTCGAACATCTTCTTATACATCAACACTCCGCTGAACATATCGCCACGCTTTAAGCCAACTTCCACTTGTTGTCTCACTTCCCGTGCTAATTCCCAGAAGGAGGTATTTGTGTCGAGAGTGTGAAATGACGTTATGGGGCCAACCAGTAAGACCATATTTTCATTGCCGATCACTGGTTTCAAGTGTTTACGCAGATCAACAGGAATCCAACAGGACACATACTTTTTCTTTCCTGATCCGATTTTTCTTGCTGTGGCAAATATCAGCGCCGCACATAAAGCACCTTGTACTGTTGTCTTTTCTTGACGGCAACGTAGAATCAGCTCTTTGGTAACCTCCGCATCTAACTGTCTATAAACATTGCCAGTACGGCGTAACTCAAGAGGTACAGTCTTCTCAAAACTCAAGCCTTTTGGTTGGTGCCAAATATTTTTGAATAGAAGTCGCAGAATAAACAACAGCTTGTTGATATTACCCCTAAAGCCTTTTGTTGATGCAGGTAATAAGTCATCTACAGAGGGAAGCGTTGGTAAGTTAGGCTCTGGAACAACTGGTTCACCAGAGGCAATTTTCGAGCAGTAGGTCAAGATTTCTGAATATAACTGGATACTCGATAAAGCATCTGTGATGGCGTGGTTTATTGTGATAATCAGATGGCTAGCACTATTTTCAGAGTACTCCTGCCTTTGCACAAGTACAGCTCGCAATAGCACTTCACTACTCTCAATTTGGGTGTTTAGTTCTTCTAGAAGGGTTTCTTGCCATTGTCCAGAGTGTTGCGTATCTATAACCCGCAAAGGGATCTTTTTTGCACCTGTTTCAAAACGGAGATTATCCACATCACCGATGATACCATAATTAAGCCGAGGGTGATGAGTTTGGACAATATCAAGGGCCTGTCTCACAAGTTCTTCATTCAGGGTGCCTGAAATACGCCCGATAATTACTATATTTAATGAGCTATTCAAGCGATTTACTATTTCCATTACTTGCTCTACAGCACATAGTTTTCTATTATCAATCATTGACATTTTTTATTCCATATCGGTGCTTTGTTACGTACATACAACGAATCTCAGTACAGGACAAAAGGCTTGAAAAGTTGACAAGGGTGGGGTTTGATCAGAATTACCACAGTCATCAGAAACCCCATGAATCAATATAGCGAACAAAAGACAGCGCTCTCCAACCCCATCTGGATTGGCTAGGAGCCAGACTCTCGTTCAAGCGCCATGTTCGCGGCTTTCGCGTAATCATTGTCAAAACTGTCAACCTAAGTCAGCTGGCATTAGGTATGGGATGATTAGCGTTACCGGAGTCGAACTACAAACCCATGCAACGGTTTTTCCGAAAATTTGACATTGATTACACCGTGATCGCGCTTACTGGTGGTGAGTTGGATGCAAATTCCGTGTGGAATGGGTATTGAGTGTAGATCGTACTACCTGGGAGTTTGGCTCTCAGTGCTACAACATCCTGACCTTGGGCATTGTCCATGAAGGGGTAGCCTTTCGAGTACTGTGGTGGATACTCAATAAAAAAGGAAACTCCAACAGCGCTGAGGGGGTGATATGAGCCCTGAAAAGCTTACTATATAAGGCTTTGATGCCAATTATCTTAGGAAAGATAAACTCCTAAATTGACCCTGCTTTGATTTTATGAAAGCTCAAACCCTTATAACTACGTCCAAGGTCAGCCCAAAACAGCATGTATCTTTCAGGTGCGACCCGTGGCGAATTTAATAATTTAGATGCTGAAAGCGCACCTAAGGTTCTAAACTTTGTCTTGATGCAGTCGCTCATGGGGGGAACCCCCAAGACCGCGCTGCATCGCTTTGTATTGTTCCGGCGGGTCGGGGCATCCCGTGTCGTTAATAATAAAGTAACCCGTGTAACTGTTCGCGCAGCGTCGGCGAAAGGTGATACCTTTGGGTGGTGTTGGTAAGAAGCCCGCATTCGGGCTTGTCAGCGTCGGGAGTATGTCACGAAACACAGAATTGAACATCGAATGCAGCGATCGCATAACTATACCCAGCAGCCAAAGGAAGAAGACTACAGCGAAATTATTGATGTGCGCTCCCCCAGTGAGTTTGCTGAGGATCATATGCCAGGTGCGATTAATCTACCTGTGCTCGATGATCAGCAACGGGCTAAGGTAGGGACTATCTATAAACAAGTGTCTTCCTTTGAAGCTCGCAAAATTGGTGCCTCTCTAGTTGCTGGGAATATCTCTCGACATCTGGAAAGTCACTTTGCTGCTAAGGATAAAAATTACCATCCCTTGGTCTATTGTTGGCGTGGTGGACAGCGTTCCCAGAGTTTGGCAGCAGTGTTAGTTCAAATTGGCTGGCAAGTTACAGTTCTCGACGGGGGATACAAAACCTATCGAGCTTATGTAAGGGAACAATTAGAACAGTTGCCACAACAGTTTACTTACCGGGTATTGTGTGGACTAACCGGTAGTGGGAAAACCCTGATTTTGCGGCAACTTGCTAAGGGAGGTGTCCAGGTGCTGGATTTGGAAGAGTTAGCCAATCATCGAGGTTCCCTGTTGGGTCAAGAGTGGGAAGGTGAACCATTATCTCAACCATCCCAAAAATGGTTTGAATCCCTGCTATTGGAAAAATTGCAACACTTTGATGTCGATAAGCCAGTATGGGTGGAAGCAGAAAGCAATAAGATTGGACAAATTTATTTGCCTCATGCAGTATGGCAAAATATGAAGGATGCTAGTTGTGTAGAAGTTGAGTTACCCCTGGCACGTCGAATTGAATGGTTGTTGCAAGAGTATCCTCACTTGGGTACTAACCCTGAGTTTTGCAAAGCTAAACTAGAGTGTCTAAGGTCTCGCTATGGCTGGAAAAAAATTAACCAGTGGTATGGAATGATTGATCAGGATCAAGGTCATGCTTTGGTAGGAGATTTGCTTGAAACTCATTATGATCCAGCTTACCGCCGCTCGATTAGTAAGTGTTATGGAAATGTAGAATTTACCTTACCGATTATGGATTTATCAGAGCATAGTGTTCATACTTTGGTCAATAGTTTGGTGTCTTTGACGGAATTATCCTAAGTTAAAACGCATTAAAAATGCGTTTTAGCAAGGCAAAAGGCAAAATGGTACTGGGATATATTTTTTTTACTTGATTTAAATAATATACACTTTAAATGCCAAAAAAATTAAGGATAGTTAATCAGGAATTATAGATTTTATGTACGAGTAATTATCAAAATATAATGATAAATTACTGATAACAAATAATGAGATACTGTCCGGTTGTTTCGCTTAGGTTCATAGTTTATTTTTTTACCCATTACCGTAAATTATAGCACTACTCATTAAAGTTAGGACATTGATAAAAGCTCATTTGCTAATGCACGTAAACTTTTGCCTCTTGCCTCTTGCCTCTTGCCTTACACGTAGCGCTATATTACACAATTGGGCAACGCTAAATTATTAGTCATGCAACCCTTCTGCCCGTTCCCAGTCCTCTGGCACCCCATAGCTTTGATACCTTTGGCAGCGTTTGACATAGAGCATGGCTGCTTTATCCTGGGGATTGCTTTGTAAAACTGACTGAAATATCTGTTCAGCTTGGGCAAAGGCTTGCCGATGGTAGAGAAAAGCAGCTTGTTCAAAGTTACTCTTAGTTGTTCTCTTTAACTCCTTCAGTTGCGGCTGATCTTGATCAAATAGCTCAAATACTGCCACCGGTTTATTTTTTCCCTTAACTTTGACTCGATCCAGAAACCTATAACTGTACTTTTGAAACTGATTCAGGTTATAGAGGGTTTGTTGGCTAATCATAATCCCTGCACCATAAAGTTTGGTTAATCCTTCCAAGCGGGAAGCAAGATTCACTGCATCAGAAATAACCGTACTTTCCATCCGCTTTTGTTCACCGATGGTTCCTAGCATTAAGCTACCTGTATGTAAACCAATACCGATAGTAATCGGAACATAACCACTTTGGCACCGATGCTGATTGTAGAGCGCAACTGTTTGTTGCATCTCAAGTGCACCTTGAACCCCATCATCCGCAGACTCAGGAAAAAGTGCCATAACTCCATCTCCAATGTACTTATCAATAAAACCGTTGTGAGCGCGGATTGCTGGACTAACTCGACTCAGATAGCTATTAATAAAATTAAAATTTTCTTGAGGAGATAACTGTTCTGATAGGCTGGTAAAAGAGCGAATATCAGCAAAAAGAACAGTCATTTCTTTTTGAACATGATCCCCTAATTTAACATCAACAATACTGTCATATCCCAGGAAGCGCAAAAAATCATGGGGAACAAACTTACCATAAGCAGAGGTAATTTGAGAAAGCCGTAGATGACTTTTAATTCGGGCTAACAGTTCATGCTTAGAAAAAGGCTTAGTCAGATAATCATTTACCCCACAAGTAAACCCTTCTACCAAATCGGAAACTTGATTGTTGGCGGTTAACATGATCACCGGAAGTTCACTGGGCAAAAACTTCTGGCGAATTTTTTCGCAAACTTCATAGCCCGTCATGCGGGGCATCATCACATCCAGTAAGATCAAGTCAGGCTGGAAGCCAGTTGAGAGCATTTCTAAAGCTTCTAAACCATTAGTGGCTGTAGCGATCGCATAGTTTTCCATGGAAAGATAATTGCTAATAACCTGACGGTTGACTGGTTCATCGTCCACAATCAAAATTTTGATATATCCACTGTCTGCTGCTAAGGCTCCAGTAAAGTTCGGGGTTTCATTCGTCAAATCCGGAACTGGAGCGATTGATTCAATTTGCAAAAGTGCTGAGGTCTGCTGAAGCTGCCTCTGAGACACTGGCAAAGTAAATGTAAACTGGGAACCAGACTTATTTTGCAATCGCTTAGGGGATCCTCCCAGGCGAAATTGTGCTTCTGGCAAGCTACGCGATCGCACATAAATTTTGCCACCGTGTAACTCGACTAACTGTCTAGTAACCGCTAATCCCAAACCCCTCCCGCCATATTTTTTAGTCCTGGAGCAATCTACTGATTCAAAGGAGTCAAAAATCCGATTTAATTTATCTGCTGGAATACCAATTCCTGTATCTGAGACAGTAATGACTAACATTGGTAACTCGTCATTGCTAACGGGTAACTGCTCAGCTGATACTTCAACCTTACCAGATTCAGTAAACTTAATAGCATTCTCGATTAAGTTATAAATAATTTGTTGCAGCCGATTTTCGTCAGCATCGACCAAGGGCAGATCGGCAGGAATTGAGTTAATTAACTCCAAAGGTTTTTCCCCAATTAGAGAGTGGGAATGTCCAAGGACGAGATTGGCTATTTCTCGCATGCTGACTGGCTTAATTTGAAGTTCAAGATGTTTGTGTTTTAGCTTCGAAAAATCCAGGAGATCGTTGACTAAATTCCCTAGTCTTTTTCCACTAGATGCAATGATGGCAAGATTAGCGTTTGCTTTGGAGGGCAATTGTCCTGCAACACCATCCATCAGGGATTCAGCAATACTGATCATGCCATTGAGGGGGGTGCGGAGTTCGTGGGAGGTATTGGCTAAAAATTCGTTTTTCAGTTGATCGAGGTGCTGCAATTCAGTATTCTTGGCTTCTAGGGTGGCAAACGACTCTTGCAATTGTCTTGCCATGTTATTAAATGCCTTAACCAAAACCCCAAGCTGATCGGAGCGCTCCTGGTTGACAATTTGGTCAAATTGTCCCTTCTCTAGAGCAATGGCTGCATCCTTCAGTTGGAGGATAGGCCGGACAACCCAACGGGATGTAACGATTCCGACTTCTGTTGCCAGTAACAATGCTACTAGGCATAAGGCAATAGTAGTGCGGGTATGGGCGTGGATTTGTTCGATGAAATCCCCTTCTGGCACGACTACCACAATCAACCAATCCAAGTCAAACTGATCTTGAAAAGGCTGTATTTGTACAAATTTTCGTTTACCCTCAACAGCAAATTACCATTGCTGTAAAAGTTGAATTGGTTGTTTTTGATTCAGCTTGGTTGATAAAAATTGAGCAGTAGATTTAGTGAAAGCATTACTACTATCCGTTGCTTTAACTCGTTCCGCTCCGTAGTCTTTGTTAGTAAGGTGAAAAGGCTTATCACCGGTAGAGGTAGCCACGAGCATTACCGAACGTTCAATGATAAAAACTTGTCCAGTTTTGCCAACGTTTAGACTGCTTAAAAAGTTGCCGATTTGTGATAGATTTATATTAGTTAGGAGTACCCCCTGCAATTGATCCTGTGTGTCGTAAAATGGCATTGATGCACCGAGATAGGCAGTTACACCAGCAGTATTGGGGTAAATTTCACTCCAAGTTGAGCGACCAGCTTTGACAGCAGTGTTATACCATGGTCGAGTGCGCGGATCAAACTTAATACTGTCTAGGATTTCCTCACGCTTCTTGATGCAGTCGCTCATGGGGATTTCCCCCTTTGGCCGACTGCATCGCTCCCCAAATTCGTTAGTAGAATAGGAGTAAAAAATCTGATTGCTAGCTTTGGTGGATACTCTAAGAGTCAGTGTACCATCATCTAATCGTTCTGCTCCTAGGTTGTCTTTATTCTCTAAGCCTAATCCAGTAAATGTGAGGGTATTAAATATCTGAAGCTGTTGCCAAAAGTAACGTTCTAATTCAGGAATATCTTGCCAATTCAATTGACCTAGATTGATGGCAGTGGCATTAATCTGATTAACTAGATCAGGAATGGTTAGATAAGCCTCCAAATTCTGCTCAACCCGAGCATTGACTTCTTCAAGCAGTTGAGTCGCAACATCATTAACCGCTCTCTTGCCGTTTCTATAGGACAGATATGCCACAAGTCCGACTGCTGCGAAGATTTGCAGGACAAATGGTATGACCAAGATCAGGGGAAGGGGAACTTTCCCAGAAACCTTGGAAACCCCTTGGGCTAAAGATTTGAATAACATTTGCCTATGCCATCCTGCTTGACTGACAAATCCTTAGGAGTTACATTCACAGAATTCCCAGAAATCTAAAAAAAGTAGCGTCAGCACCCTTGACTAAAGTAAAGGGGCTTAAAGTCCTTTATTTACTGATGCCTGAATCCTTAGAAAGGACTTCATAAATCGTAAGCATTCAGCCGTCAGCCGTCAGCCGTCAGCCGTTGGCCTATGGCTGAATGCTGAATGCTGAATGCTGAATGCTGAATGCTGAATGCTGAATGCTGAATGCTGAATGCTGAATGCTGAATGCTGAATGCTGAATGCTGAATGCTGAATGCTGAATGCTGAATGCTGAATGCTTACCATAAATCAAAGGACTTCATAAATCTTTATCTGGAGTATTGCTTTTTTGGTGATCAAATTCTCTCAAGGAAGTATAATAAAGTTATTTTTCCATCAACACTAACGTGATTTTTGGTTTGGGATCATTAAAATGCTTACTTTAAAAGTGTTCTCAGTGGCTACAATTGCCGTGGTTTTGAGCAGTTGCTTAATCCCTGAAAAAGCCTTGGCTAGTCGTCTTGATTTAACAGCTGAAGCGATTGGGAGCTCAACTCCTTCAACAATACTAAATCCCAGTATTGGTCAAACCCTACAAAACAGCGATTTTACGATAGAAAAGAATGGGGATAAAATCCTTGGTAATGGGATTGATGAACAGACAAGTTGGAGCTTTGATTTTTCTGACTTGGCAACATCAATAAATGACGTATTGCAAGCGGAACTAACTTTAGACCTGACACCAAACAACGTCCTGATTACTACCGATGTATTTGGGATCATAGGATTGGATACTATTCTTATTGCTCCGCTCAGCAATTTATCAGTAGGAACTAAGCAATCGCTGTCTTTAAATTTACTGGAGTTTTACGACTCAGGAGAAATCGTGAACGTCTTTAATGCTAATAGTGGCAAGATTCCGGTATTTTATGGAGATGATGCCATTGTATCTGGTGCGAAGCTGTCATTGTCTACAGGTGAAAGAGTTCCCGAACCTGCTTCTACCCTAGGGATTTTAGCTTTGGGAGCTTTAGGAATTAGTTCCCTATTTAAACACGAACTCAAGCAGCAGAAATAACCAAAGCAGTAATATCAATCAAGAATGATCATTAGTCAACCAGCAAAAATATAACTAGTGTGTTGTTGACGCTTGATGATTGAACAGTTGACAGTTCAATCATCAACCATGGCCTTTCGGCCACGCGATCGCTGAAAGCGGGACGAAGTCCATCGCGTTCAACAAAAATTTCATCAACGTAGCAAAGCATTCCAAGTAGCAGGACCAACAATGCCATCAGGTTCTAGTTTGAACTTGCGCTGAGCCGCTTGTACTGCGGCTTTCGTAACCTCTCCAAATACCCCATCCACTGTGGCTTTTAAAAAACCAAGAGATTTCAGTCGCCTCTGCAATTGCTGGACGGCTGGACCACGCATACCTTGTCGGAGAATTGGTAAAGTTATAGCGCTAGGCTTAGTTCTCTCAACAGTGACCGAATTGCCTGTTGTGGTAGTGCGATTACCAAAGCTAGTGCTGGTTGCTGGAGAGGAAGGGTTGGGACGAGTTGTGGTGGTTTGGGTAATAGCTTCTGTGATGGAAGGCGTCGGAAACGATGAAGCTGAGATGCCATCAGAGGTGGTCGGTGGTGTTCTACTTGCTGAGGGTAAGGGATTGGAAGTAGAGGTTGAGGATGTTGGATTGGGTGGGATGCTTGGAAACAGAAGATTCCATTCAGCAGCTCCCATGATGCCATGGGGAGTTAAACCCGCTTCTCGCTGGAGCTTGGAGACAGCGATCGCAGTATTATCTCCATAAAACCCATTTACCTCTCCTGTGTAATACCCCAATAATTTAAGAACTGCTTGTAATTCAGATACTCTTTCCCCCTCACTACCAATGTCGAGAGTTGGTCGGTTGATTTTGACTGGGGTAATTGCTTGAGCCAGTTTTGGGACAACGCCATTGGCTTCAAGGGCAACTGATGGCAAATTCCCTAAGCTAAGGGCTATTGATCCAAAGATAGTTATACCGATAATGCTGTTAGTGGTGTCTATAGAATCCATATCTTTACAGTGAATTAAATCTTGTCACGACTTAATTTAACTTTATCGATTCAAGCGGATTTATAGACAACAATACATTCAGGTCTCCCCCGGTTAAAAGGTAAAACACGGGAGAGACCTGAAGTTTTTGGTCTGCTCTGTTAACTCAGGAAGTTGATTGCTTCAGCCGGTCCGACTAGAGAAATATAAGGTTCAATAAAATAGCGATTAGCTGCTGCTTGAGCCATCTCTGGAGTAACCTTTGTCACATCTTGTTGAAATAGGTTATCAAACTCAACTCCTAGCCCGATCGTCTCATACCAGCCATAGACTTGAGCGAGCTGACCATTGGTTTGTTTACCTAGTGCATACTGACCAAGAAGCTTATTTTTGGCAACTTGCAATTCATCCTGACTCAGTTGTTGAGAACAAAGGCGTTCCACTTCGGTAACCAGACCAACCAGGGCAGTTTCTGTATTTTCCGGTGCTGTTCCCATGTACGCTATAAACGTAGAAGCTGACTGGCGTGTCGGAAACAATGCTGAGACATCATAGGCTAAACCCCGCTTTTCTCTGAGTTCTACAAACAAGCGGCTAGAAAGACCATTCCCCAGGTAGGTATTCAGGAGTTTGAGGGTAGCAAAGTCAGCCTCTTGTACAGCTGAGGTAATATAACCCAGCATCACAATGGACTGCTGTGTGTCTTGGGCAGTGGTCACTTGGCAGGGTTGGGCAATAGGGGAGGGTAAGGAGGGTTTGCTCAGGGGTGTATCGGGAACTTGCCAATCCCCAAACACTTGCTCTACCTGCTTAATCGCATCTTCTGAGTTAATACGACCTGCAATACTAATTATGAGGTTATCGGGGCGGAAATAAGTGTGATGATAGTGTTCTAAGTCAGCTCGATCCAGTGTAGATACCGTAGCTTCTTCTCCCAACACCGAAAAGCCGTAGGGATGGTCTTGATAGATTGCCTGTCGCAATTGCTTATAGGCAATGCTAAAGGGTTGCTCCTGTTGCCCACGAATAGTTTGAATGGTTAGGTACCTTTCTAGGTCTACTTCGGCATCTGGGAAACTAGGCGATCGCAAAATCTGTCCTGCTAGCTGTAACATTTCAAACCAGTCAGCTGCAACGGTTTTCAGGGAGAGTATAAAATAATCGTTAGCTGCATCAGCACCAAGTTGAGCCCCCATAGACTCCACCCGTTCGGCAATGTCTATGGAGGATAAGTCTTGGGTTCCCTTGGTGATAACTGCTGAGACGAGGTGAGATAGGCCAGCTTGGTTTGGTGGATCGAACTGACTACCTGCCCGAATAAATAGACGGCTGGCAATGATATCAGCAGCAGCATTTTCAACTACTATCACCACGATGCCATTATCTAGCACTGTGCGATGGATATTCTGTTGTTGCTTTAGTGTGATATTAGGCATGATGGTCTTAGGTCTTAGGCTTGATAGTCTTAGGTCTTAGGAAAATTGTAAATTCCAAATTTTAAATGCACGAATTCCCACTTTTACTACATGCCTTTGTGAGGAGTTACTACCTTTAATGAGTTACGATCTAAGCTATCCTTTTGAGGATTGTGATAGCTTAGGTAATAGGTATAAATATACCGAATCCCCTAAGTTAATTACATCTAAATATCTCAGCTTTTGAATCTAAAAATGAGTTACGATCTAAGCTATACTGTTGAGGATTGTGATAGCATAGCGATGGGGATAAAGATACCGCTGGGCTAATTGCATTACGTCATTAGCTGTTAGCTTTTGAATCTCAAGCGGATAACTATAGGCTGCTTCTGCTGTAGCAATAGTGCTGTAGTAACCATACAAACCAGCAAGTTGACCAGCAGATTCTGTGGAAAAAATATAGTCGTTATAGAGCTGACGTTGACAGCGTTTGATTTCTGTGCTTGACACTGGTGTCTGTTGCAATTGCCACAGGTGTTCCCTAATTATTGCTTCTACCTGTTCCAGGTATTCGGGTTCTAGGTAGGCGGTAATAGTAAACAAACTCGAATCACGCTGTAGAGAGAAACTACTACCAATGTCTTGCACTAATTGTTTCTCTTCCCTTAATTCTCTTACCAAGCGAGAAGAGCGTCCATCAGCCAGGAGCACAGACAGTAAATCCAAACCACAGGCATCCCCAAGCTGATCTATCCCTGGTCCGTGCCAAGCCATCAATAGACGTGCGTGTTCCAGGCGAGGCAAATTTAGTTCCTGACGTCTAATTCCGATAAATGGTGGTTCAGCTATCACCTCTGGTTTAGGACAATCAGTGGGGGAAGCAAAATCTTGAAATGACTGGTCAACTATAGTTAATGCTGATTCTTGGTCAATATCACCTACAATCACCACAGTCATATTTTCCGGCTGGTAATGGCATTGGTGGAAACAGCGCATTTGTTGGGGAGAGTGAGCCATCAAATCCGCTTCCGTACCCAGAATCGGTCTGCCATAGGGGTGACGTTGGTAAACGCTCTCAGAAAGAGCCTGAAATCCCACCCAATCAGGATTATCGTAGCTGCCACGAATTTCTTCTAACACCACACACCGTTCCCGGACAAATTCTTCTTCAGGAATAGCAGGATGCAAGAGTAATTCTGCCAAGGGAGGCAGGGTCTGTTTTAAGTACTCAGAAGCACTGGTTACGAAAAAATGAGCAAAGTCATGGCTAGTAGCGGCATTCGTTACACCACCGTGGCTTTCAATCACATAGTCAAACACACCAGGAGCAATGGTCTCGGTGCCCTTAAAAATCATGTGTTCCAAGAAGTGAGCCATGCCAGACCATTCTTGTGGTTCTGCGATCGCACCAGCACCAACCCACACATCGGCCACTACTACTGGTGTAGCGCTTAGGTATTGATGAATGACATTCAAGCCATTGGTCAGTTTGAAAACACTAGCAGGAAACTTTATTTGAGGCAGGGGCTCAGATAACAATGCTTCTAATCTCAATGTGTAACTTCTTACATGATATTACTTAAGGTTAATTTAGGTTAACCCAGTGTTAAAGATCATGTTTGCTACTTCACAGTTCTCCTAACTAAGTGCCAGGACTGTGTACCTGAATCAGAGCCCCATCAGCAGTATAGATTTCCATACGGATTTCAGAATTATAGCTAATCCCTTTGAGGGCATCTTCTAACGTCAATACGTGATTCACGATGCCAGCTTGAGCCTCTACATCACCTCTGACTTGAGCCGTAATCGCTGTTTGTCTGACCTGATACATATAAGTCGGTGTTAATTCTACTTTAATCAGACTTTCATCAATGGTGTAATTACAAACTCGAGTTTCCCCAGTACAGATTTGTTCAAGATCACCACCAATTTGTTTTAACTTTACCTGCAACTGCAACTTGCTTTGAACTGCCTTAAGGGCGTTTTGATAAGGCTCAATTAAAGACTGTGCATTTTTGTGGTAGTATGTGGAGTTTGGAACTTGCTTCACGTAAGTTAAAGCGTTGCGCCAATGAATCGCAGCCACCGACCATTGTTGCTTTCCCTGAGCCTTTTGAGCTAACTGAGCCAGACGTAGTCCCTGATTGTAGGCGTTGGTAGCAATTTTTTCCTGGGTTTTGCGATCGCGCGCCCTGGCCAGATTAGTTTTATAGAATTCCTCCAGTCGTTGCTTGTCCTCTTCAACGGTTGTTCCTTGAGGAATTTTGTTCAGACGGTCTAATGCGGTTTTCCAAGTACTATAGACTAGTTGCCATTCCTCTAAAGTCTGGGCTACACCCTGACGAGCTTGGGCAATCTGAGCCGCTTTCTTAGCTGCTTTCATAATCTGACTCGCCTGTCTTTCTTTGACTAATCGCCGATTAACTTCGTCTAAATTGACCTTATATAGCTTAATTTTCTGTTGCGCTATAGCATTAAGGCTACTCTCCTTAGGCATTTGTTCAAGGCGGGCAATTGCCTCTCGCCACAGTTTTTGAATTGCAATCCACTTTGATGCCTTATGGGGAGGATTTTTCCCTTTATGACCTGCCCTAGCCGCCATTTGCATGGCTGTCACTAACTGATCTAGGTCTTTACCTCTGATTTGATAGGCTTGGAGCAATCCTTGTGCTGTGTCATGCTTCATTGACCAAAACGGAATTGCTTTGAGTCCTTCAATCGCTGTCTTTAATTGCTTCTGAGCTTCGAGAATGTCCTTTCCCGATTTAGGTTTTTTGAGGGTGTCTGCTGACTTTTTACTCAATAGCTGAGCTTCATTGAGTACAGTACAAGACCCAAATACGCAGGGACGGGTAAAAACATAAAAGCCGCCGGTTAAAAATACTAGACCCAATCCCATGCCCACCACCACCAACAAAAGAAACGTACTTTTAGAATTTCCTTCATCGGGTTGTAGTGTTTCAGGGAATGGCTCATCGGTTTGAGCCTCGGGATCAGAAAGTGGTTCGTCCCAAGGGTGGGCTGCAACGTCAGAATCCATTGATTGATCGTTGCTGTGGTTAGACTCAGGGGTGAACTGGTTAGAATCCATTGCCTGTAGCAGGAGGAAAGCCAGGGATACCAAAAAAGGTACTTAATCTTAACCCAAAATATACTCCTATGCTTCCAGTGGTTAGGCAGGAATTGGTGAGATATTAAGGCAACAGTGAGGAATTATAGGGGTTAGGGGGGAATTTTGAAGAATCAAAGAAGCAAGGAGTGACATCCTCGACCACCATAATCTTTGATTCGGTCTAGACTTCCCACCTTACGATTAGACATTCCTAGATCGGGACTTATCTAGAACGATGAACAAACACCTGCCCTAATCTGGAGTTATGAACTAGTAACTTCTATAATAGACATCTCCAGAAACTCGGTTTTGACCCAGGCAGTGCAAGGGTTTGAGGTTAATTTTTGGAGATGTCTAATAGATGAATAACTAAGTGATGGCGTTTAAAGCGATCGACACCTGCTTCCCTTCTACCTATCCTACCTAGGGGCTACTGGGGGAATAATTTTGCTGTTTTTAATGACCAATTTAAGGTGCCGTCAGCTGGTAGACGCTTTCACCGAAGTGTTTCTACAGCATTGACCAAGTGGCAAAAGATTTGAAACGTCGTGGTTAGGATTGTTCGCGCATCATGCATCTGTTATAATACCAGGCTAAAGAATTATTCCGTGAGATTGGCATTCCGGTTTTGCCTGCTCAACGCATTGACCATCCTACCGACATCAAGGGATTAGAGATTCCCTATCCGGTGGTGCTCAAATCTCAAGTCTCTACTTATGGAGACAACCCAGCTCGTCGGATCCGGTGTGTAGAGCAATTGATTCGTCACCCCATCACCCGTTGGTCGGATTTACATCATACTTTGCATACTACAAACTGACATGGGGAATGTGGGTTATAACCTGTAACCTACAACCTGTAACTAACAACCTACAACCTGTAACCTACAACCTGTAACCTTGTTGAGCCTAGTTTTTTGCAAAGTATCGTTAAGCGGGCTGGAATTTGGTTGAGATTGTTTACTAGAAAACAATCCTTTGGGAATAAATCGATAAAATAGAGGATGTAGGGTTTATGATAAGACCCAACTAATCGTCGTTTTCAACTGACCTAGTTTAAATTTCAATTAATTTATGGAAATTAGTGGCTCATCTGCCAACTCTTCTGACCCTCACCCATATAGATGGGCAGAAGTCTTGGGTACGGTAATTGCGCTGTTGACCTTAACATTACCTTTGTTGATCATCGCTTACTACTCTTCTTCAAATAACTACGTTAATGTTTTGCCACAAACCCCCTACTCGCCTACGACGAGAATAGAAAATTGACATACAAGTTTTTTAGATAACCAAAGCACAATATGTGGGTGCGCTGATTTAAAAACCTTCAATAGCTGAGGTGTAATATAAAATGCCAGCGTCATGTCTCCTAGGCAATGGCGTAAGGGGGATTCTGTGAAATCTCAGCTTTATAGAAAGTTTAAGTTGAATGGTATATCACTTGCCTTGGCTCCTTGATGATAGTTAAAAGGAACAAGGAAAAGGAGAAAGGGGAAAGAGAGGAGATTGGTGTCGTCTCTTTCACCGAGGCTACCTCTTATCAAGCAAAGGGAAGGGAGACAAGGGAAAACCATCAACAATGAACAACAATGAACAATTACCAGTCTCCTTCGCTATATGCCAGCTTAAGTCGGTAGCCTTCACCCATAACCTTTCACTTTTCACTTTAACTAAATCTCTAGGTCAAAAAAACCTTTAATTTAAAGAGACTGAAAAAAATCTAACTAGAAAATAAAAGAGTTTGTAAAGTTGCGGAATTTACCGGTTTAGGGATTGAAAATTATGTCAATGTGCGTAAAGATTAGTTTCGCCTAACTCCATCTTTGGGCGTATTCCCAAAATGATTTTCATCCCAAAAGGATTCTGGCAACACTTAACCAATTTAGGTTTACTGACTTTGGTTTACCTTGGGCTGGCAAACTTAGTCCATGGATTGATTGGAGGAAATACATTAGTACCACCAGTTTGGTCTCCCGCAGGAGTTACCCAAGCAACCGTATTACTACTAAGGGAGCATCTTTGGTGGTTAACCGAACAACAAGGAGTTTTGCCATCGGTTTCTTGGGGACAATTTTTCTGGACTGTGTCGGCTCAGAGGTTCTGGCCAGTTTCTGTAATCACTGCTCTCGGCTATATCTTGTCAGTATTGCTCTCGATAGGATTGGCACTGTTGTGGCAGCTTCGTCCTTCCCTAGAACGGCGACGAGATGTATTGGGTTTCCTAGGGGTGTCGATGGTTGCCACACTCATCGCTCCGACTGTCAGTCTAACTCACTTACACCTGAGTGGTGAATTTGATGGTAGGAATTTCGGGGGGATGTGGTGGAAATGGTGGTTAGGGGACTTAATGGTGGTTTTAGTCGTAGTACCAGTGTTTTTAGTTTGGTGCTACCTAGTGAAGGAGTTGAAGGTTGGCAGGTTGTTCGCGTTCGCGCAGCGTCGGCTTTGCCGAAAGCGTGGCCAATTGGCCAAGGTTGAGAAGGTTGAACAGTCAACCCAAACTAACCTCCAACTGTCTAACCAACAACCGTTAACCCCTCAAGCAAGCATAAAGATCAAGCAAATTATTTTGGCAGCTATCTGGCTGATTTCACTGTTGACAGTGAGTTGGGCAGTGTTTGGGTCGGACATTGCGCCAGAAATGGCAACCTATCCCCTCGCCTGCTTGACATTTCCCTGGCTGATTTGGGCTACCCTCCAATTTGGTCAACGCCTCACCACCCTAGGCTGCTTGATGGTATCGAGTATTGCCATTGTAGGAACCAGTCTGGGTACCGGACCGTTTCTTGCCAGCACCGGGGACTTGAGTGAAGCAGTTCCCCTGCTACAGGTTTTCATGATACTGATGGCGACAATCGCTTTATTCTTGGCAGCGATTACATCAGAACGAAACTCGGCGGCAGAGTTGTTACTCTTAAGCGTTGCCAAATACCGCAGCATATTCGAGAATGCTGTCGAGGGCATTTGTCAGACCACACCTGACGGAAGCTATATCAGTGCTAACCCGGCACTAGCGAGAATATATGGCTATCAATCACCGGAAGAACTAGTAGCAAGTGTCACCGATATTGCCCACCAACTTTACGTTGACCCTCAACGCCGGGCAGATTTGCTTCTACAGCTACAGGAAGATGGTGTTGTTTCAGGGTTTGAAGCACAGATTTATCAAAAAGATGGTAGTATAATCTGGATTTCCAAAAACGTGCGGGCTATCCGCGATAGTAGTAACTTTCTACTCTACTACGAAGCTACAGTTGAGGATATCACAGAGCGCAAGCACGCTCAAGACGCACTCCTTTACCAAAATGAACGGCTGGAATATCAATTTCAAGAGCGAACAGCTACCCTGAGGCAGCTCAATCGACAATTAATCGCGGAGGTTCTTGAACACAAGCGCATTGAGGATGCGCTTAGGGAGAGTGAGGAACGGTTTGCTCTGGCTATTCAAGCCAACACCAACGGACTCTTTGAAATCAACCTGAAGACCTATGATCATTACTACTCACCCCAATTTCTCAGCCTGATTGGCTACCCATTGGATCAAGATGGACCGACCATTAATGAATTACTGGCACTGATTCATCTTGAGGATCAAGATCAGGTGAAAGCCATCCTAGATAACCTATGTACTGGACGAAGTTCTCAGCGATGCAGCGCGGTCTTGGGGGTTTCCCCCATGAGCGACTGCATCAAGAAGTGGAAACAAAAGTTTCGTCTGCTGCGCACAGATGGCTCAATTTCCTGGATTCTCTCCACTGGTCTGGTGATCACAGATGATAACGGTGAAGTGGTTCGTCTAGTTGGCACCTTTACTGACATTACTGATAGCCAGAGAGTTAAAGCCTTGTTAGCTGGACAAAATCGTATCCTGGAAATGATTACCCAGTGGGAGAAGCTGCCAGATGTACTAGACCGACTAGCTCGGTTGATTGAGGAGCAATTGCCCAAGATTAGGTGTGCTTTCTTGCTGGTGGACAAAAATGGGTTTAATCTGCGTCATACTGCCGCTCCCAGCCTTCCAGAATCCTACATTCAGGCGATTGATGGTATGGTTATTGCTCCATATATGGGTTGCTGTGGCACTGCCGCCTATTGGCGAGAATCGGTCATGGTTAAGGATATTGCCACTCATCCCCTGTGTGGAAGTATCAGGGATTTGGCACTCTCCCACAATCTCAGAGCGTGTTGGTCTATCCCCATTTTGTCCACTCAAGGGACGGTGCTAGGCACCTTCTCAACCTATTACACTGAACCTCATACCCCAAACCCCGAAGAGCAAGAACTGGCGGATAAAGCCACCCAACTAGCTAGAATTGCCATTGAGCGCTCTGTGGCACAGGAGGATGTGCTCCGTACAAATGCCATGCTCAAAGCGCAACAAGAAGCTGCCATTGATGGAATTTTAGTGGTTGATGAAAATTTTCGGGTGGTTTCCTACAACCACCGTTTCTCTCACTTGTGGCAGACTCCAGAACAATTGTTTGAAACCAATGATATTCAAGAATTGCTCAAGCAGGTGAGTTCTCAACTGAAGCATCCCGAAGAATTTCTAGCTCAGGTGGACTATCTCCAAGCTCATCCCAAAACAACGAACTACGATGAACTTTTAATCAAGGATGGGCGTATTTTTGACTTTTATTCAGCACCAGTGCTCACGAGTGGTGGGGATTACTATGGTAGAATATTCTGCAACCGAGATATCACTGAACGCAAGCTATCAGAGGCAAAACTACGGCAGGCGGAACAGAAGTATCGCAAGTTAGTTGAGTCAGCTGGTGATGCCATTCTGATGGCAGATGCGGAAACCGGAATCATCCTGGAAGCCAATCAGATGGCGGAACAGATGCTGGGCCGTCGGAGAGCTGAAATTATTGGCTTGCATCAGAGTCAGATTATTCCACGAGAACGATTCAAAGCCTACTCCCAAAGTTTCCAGCAACATGTGGAGGCAGGGGGTGTATTTCAAGAAGAACTGGAATTACTGCATCAAGTTGGTACAACGGTGCCTGTAGAAGTTAGTGCCACTACTTTAGAGCTGCAAGGCAAGACAGTTGTGCAGGGAATTTTTCGAGACATTAGCGATCGCAAACAGGCAGAACAGGCGTTGAAGCAGGCTAAAGTTGACGCGGAAGTAGCCAATCGGGCTAAGAGTGAATTTGTAGCCAACATGAGCCATGAATTACGTACCCCCCTTAACGGCATTTTAGGTTATGCCCAAATCCTCCAAGAGGAACCTAATCTGAGCGCTACGCAAAAAGAGCAGCTCAGTATTATTCAGCAAAGTGGTCAGCATCTGTTAACCCTACTCAATGACATCCTGGATCTATCAAAAATCGAAGCCATAAAAATGGAACTGGATGTCAGAGATTTTCAGTTTCCCAAGTTTCTGGAAGGTATTGTGGAAATTGTGGTGATCAGTGCTAAACAAAAAAACCTTTCATTCCGTTACGAATTCCTTTCGCCCCTGCCTGAATTTGTCAAGGGTGATGAAATAAGACTGCGACAAGTTCTGATGAACCTTTTGGGAAATGCTGTCAAATTTACAGATACTGGCGGGGTAACCTTTAAAGTTGGTTATTTGGGGTGTTCAGAGTTGAACGTTGATCGGTCTTTAACCGAAAAGCAAGGTACTCAAAAAATGCGCTTTGTCATAGCAGACACTGGCATTGGTATCCCACCAAAACAACTAGCAGAAATATTTTTGCCATTCCATCAAGTGGGTAACACTGACCGTCAGGTTAATGGTACAGGCTTAGGACTATCGATTAGTAAACGTTTAGCGGAATTAATGGGTAGTGAATTAAAGGTGAAAAGCACTGTCGGTCAAGGTAGTATTTTTTGGCTAGATTTAGATTTACCAGACGTTTCCCAGGAACAACAAGGAGGACAAGGAATTGTAGAATCCACTAAGGAAGAGAAAGCTGAAGACGTTATGCCTGTAGCTCCATCGCCAGAGAAAATCTCCGTTCTGTATGAACTCGCCATCATCGGTGATATTAGAGGGATCCAAGAGGAAGCTAATTTGATTGAACAGTTGGATGATAAATTCATCCCCTTTGCTCAAAACTTGCGTCAATTATCAAAAGGCTTTCAAGAAAGACAAATACTGGAATTTGTTAGGAATTACATGGATAAAAAAGACCGCGAAGCTCATGGTCAATCAAAGGATTAAAAAAAATATAAAGTTATTAAAAAATAAATTATATATCTTTAAAATAACTAGCCATTTAAATGATGATTTAAGCCATGAATAAGTTATTATAGTTTTAAAGGTTATAGTTTTAAGGTTTATAGTTTTAAGGGCTTATTTATTTTTTGTGAGATGATATCAGATTATTTGGGCTCTTATTAATTAGCCATTGCTTAGCGAAAAAAAACCAATAATAAGTTCATGTAATTATGAATATTTACTCAGTAACTCAAGCTAATAATCATTCCTATTCCAGCCAAATAACCCTAACCGAGAGCTATAATAAAATTGGCTATAAAGGTGTAATTGTGATTGTTGATGATAGTCCGACTAATTTAGGGGTGATGTTTGAGTTGTTGAGCAATTCTGGCTTCAAAGTCTTAGTCGCTCAAGATGGCTATAGTGCCCTCCAGAAAGTCAACTATACTCAACCGGATCTAATCTTACTGGATATTATGATGCCCGGAATTGATGGGTTTGAAACTTGCCGTCGCTTGAAAGCTCAAGAGTCAACTAGAGACATCCCAGTTATTTTTATGACGGCTCGTACTGATACTCTCGACAAAGTTAAAGGTTTCAAACTCGGTGCAGTAGATTATCTCACCAAACCAGTGCAGCAGGAAGAAGTAAGAGCGAGAGTCAACACTCACTTGAAACTCGGGCGTTTACAAAAGCAACTACAAGAACAAAATTTTCAGCTGCAACAGGAAATCAAGCAGAAACAAGAAGCTGAGCATAAATATCGCAGTATCTTTGAAAATGCCAATGAAGGCATTTGTCAAGTTACACCAGAAGGACAATTTATCACCGCTAATCCAGCACTCGCAAGTATTTTGGGCTATCAGTCGCCAGAACAACTGATTAATCAAGTCACGGATATTGGGAAACAACTCTACCTCGCACCGATGCGTCGTGACGATATATTAGCCCTAATCCACAAAGAAGAAACGTTATCAGACGTTGAGTCCGAAGTCTATCGGAAAGATGGTATGGTAATTTGGATTTCGGAAAATATACGAGCAGTCAGAGACAATTTTGGTGATTTACTCTACTACGAAGGCACAGTTAGCGACATTACAGAGCGTAAAAAAGCTGAAGATGAACTTCGTCGTGCCCGAACCCAAGCTGAGCTTTTGCTGCTTAATATCTTGCCCCAACCGGTCGCAGAACAGTTAAAAAAAGGAGAACGTACCCTGGCAGAAAGTTTTGAAGATGTCACCGTTTTGTTTGCTGATTTAGTTGACTTTACCAAACTCTCAACCCAAACCTCTCCCACCGAACTGGTCGAAATTCTCAATGTAATTTTCTCAGAGTTTGACCAACTAGCTGAGGAGCATGGTGTCGAAAAAATCAAGACGATTGGTGATGCTTATATGGCTGTTGCCGGTCTGCCAAAACCCTGCAATTATCATGCGGACGCGATCGCTAAAATGGCATTGGATATGCAAAAATTAATTGCGCAGTACAATGCTCAAACGAATCAAAATTTCCGTCTCAGGATTGGCATCAACAGTGGACCAGTGGTGGCTGGGGTAATTGGAATCAAAAAATTTAGCTATGATTTGTGGGGTGATACCGTAAATATGGCTAGCCGTATGGAATCTCAGGGTATACCAGGTAGCATTCAGGTTACAGTTAGGACCTATGAGAAATTAAAAGATAAGTACCGGTTTGATAAACGGGAACCGTTTGAAGTCAAAGGAAAAGGGAAAATGACTACTTATCTGCTCACAGGTCCTAAAGCAATGGGTAATGGGTAATGGGTAATGGGTAACTGACCTAACTATATTTGACTGAACCCTTGACGGATTTCTTTAGTTCAGCCTTTAGTTCAGCAGTTCAGCAACAAGGTAAATTAAACTAACCCATGGAAAAACGACCCAGATTGAGCAACCTGTGCTACTATCTGGGAAAATCCTCCTAGCTGAGATCACCAATGGGTAAGGTTCTGGTGTTAAACGCCTCCTATGAGCCGCTCAACATCACCAACTGGCGACGGGCAGTTGTCTTGTTGATCAAGGGTAAGGCAGAGCGTATCGAACATAACGGCAAATACGTTTACGCAGATTTTCCACTGCCTACAGTGATTAGACTGCGCCATTACGTACGGGTACCCTACAAAGAGATTCCCCTTACCCGTCGTAACATCCTGCACCGTGATGGTCACTCTTGTCAATACTGCGGCTACAGTGGTGATGACTTAACCTTAGATCATGTGATTCCTCGTTCTCGCCATGGAGGTGAGTCCTGGGAAAATATTGTTACAGCTTGCGTGCGCTGCAACGTCAAAAAAGGGAATCGCACCCCCAAAGAAGCCAACATGATGTTGCAAACCCAACCCCGGAGACCTTATAGTAGTCTCCACTTTGAAATTGCTAAACACTTAAAAACTGGACGGCATCAGGAATGGCGGAAGTATGTGATTGGTGCCTAGTCTGCTAACTCATGCCACGACTAATCAAGCCAAAAGGGGGTTGACCAATGGCTAATGACTAATGACTAATGGCTAATGACTGATGACTAAATAACTAATGACTAACAATTTACTTAACAGTGGTGCATCTAGCTTAGATTCAGAACAGGTTGATGCTAAAGCGCAACCGTCATCTACTCAAGATCTAAATCCCTTCGTGGGAAATTCCCAAACAAAAAGGCGGCAGTCGGCTACATCAGGTTCAAAAGTACATTCAAAAGTACAACAGTTGCAGGAGACTCTAGAGCGTCACCAACATGAGCGGCAACTGATCATCCTACAAGATTTCCCTGACCCAGATGCTCTCTCTAGCGCTTGGGCTTACCAGCTGATTGCCCAGCAGTATAATATCCAATGCGATATTGTCTATGCTGGTACCCTCTCTCACCAGGAAAACATTGCCCTGGTTAAGCTGACTGGTTTACCAGCCAAACGCTGGAGTGTCGAGACCACAAAAAATCAAGATTTATCGGTGTATCAGGGCTATGTGCTGATTGATAACCAGGGTACAACCACCCAGCTATTACCGATTGTTACCGAGGCCAATATTCCTCTAATTGCAATCTTTGATCATCACACTAGTCAAGGGGAGTTGAAAGCAGAATTTATTGACCTTCGTCCTCAAGCAAGAGCAACCGCGACGCTATTAACCCATTACCTTCAGGCTGGGTTACTACAGCTTGATAGTAGCATTAGTGAACACATCAAATGTGCTACAGCCTTGATGCATGGTGTGCGCTCTGATACTAATATGCTGATGCAGGCTCAGGAAGAGGATTTCTTGGCAGCTGGATATCTCAGTCGCTTCTACGACAGTCAACTGCTTAACGCTATACTCAAAACATCCCGATCTCGCCGAGTCATGGATGTGATTGAGCGATCGCTTAAATATCGCATTCTCCAAGATAACTTCTCTATGGCTGGTGTGGGCTATCTTCGCTATGAAGACCGGGATGCTATTCCCCAAGCTGCTGACTTTTTAGTTACTGAAGAAAATGTTCACACTGCTGTGGTTTACGGGATTGTTTACGATGAAGACCAAGAATTAGAAGTGGTGATTGGTTCCTTGAGAACCAATAAGTTAACCCTCGACCCTGATGAATTTATCAAAGAAGCTTTCGGTCAAGACAGTCATGGGCGTTTCTTTGGTGGTGGGCGCATGATGGCTGGTGGCTTTGAAATTCCGACGGGATTCTTGAGTAGTTTTAATGACAAATCGGAGTATGCCAAGCTCAAGTGGGAGGTGTTTGATACCCAAGTCAAGCAAAAACTACTGCGGTTAGTTAATCCCCAGGATACTGTGATCTAAACTAACTAATACCAACTTATGAACTCATTAGTATTTGTAAGCATTCAGCCGTCAGCGGTCAGCCGTGAGCCAAAGGCTCATGCTGCTTGAGGTGCTTTCCGTAACTCAGCATTATTCGAATTACCTGTTTTATTCAAAAGCTGTTCGGTGTAGCTTGCCCTATGCCCATAAGGACATCAATTAGTGTGCGCATAGCCCATAAACTGATAGCTGATGGCACCTCAAGTAGCACCATCTGTAGCGCATAGGCTGATAACACCTCAAGTAGCACCATCTGTAGCGCATAGGCTGATAGCTGAATGCTTACGACTATTTTCAGTGAGCGCGATCGCATTTTAAGCTACTGCCTTTGAATCAGCCCATGGAACTCTACTTAATTCGCCACGGTATTGCCGCTGAGCGAGGCACCTACAACAACGATCAAGAGCGGCCACTGACCAAAATTGGCCATGAAAAAACTAGTAAAGTAGCAAAGGAGCTCCAGAAACGAGGGCTACATTTTGACCTAATCTTGACTAGTCCATTGGTCAGAGCTAAAGAAACCGCTGCTATCCTCCAAGATGTTGGCTTAGCCTCATTGGTTGAAGAGTCAGAGAGTCTCGCTCCTGAGGGTGACATTCACCAATGGCTCAGCTGGCTACAGCAGAGGTGGCGAAAGACTAATGCTCAAAGACGTTTAGCTCTAGTTGGCCATCAACCGGATTTAGCTAATTGGGCGGAAATGTTGGTGTGGGGAGTATCCAATCAAAAACTAGTGCTAAAAAAAGCTGGAGTAATTGGGTTAAAGCTTCCTAATACTGGCAAGCCCTTCGGTCGCAGTGAGCTATTCTTGCTGACCTCACCTAAGTGGTTACTATAGCAATGGGGATTGGAGTTGTAAAACTTCTGAAGAGGGGGAAGACAGGCAAGACAGGTAAGAGGGGGAAGAATATAACGATTGGTTCTTTGAGCACAAATTCATCAAGCACAAATTCATCAAGATTGTTGGAGATTGCTATAATATAGTCATTACACTAAAAAGTAATAATCTTTGTAGCACGGAAGACTTAAGCACTAATCTCTGGTAAGTTACCCTGAGATGACTGAAGATTCTGTAGGTAATAACATGATAGCTTGCGAGTACCAGCCAGGTTTAGAAGGCATTCCAGCAGCTCAATCCAGTATCAGCTACGTTGATGGGCAGAAGGGAATACTAGAGTATCGTGGCATTAGGATCGAAGAACTCGCATCAAAAAGTACTTTCCTAGAAGCCGCCTATCTACTCATTTGGGGTGAGCTCCCTAGTAAGAACGAACTTTATGAATTCCAGGAGGAAGTCCGCCTCCACCGACGGATCAAGTATAGCATCCGGGACATGATGAAATGTTTTCCAGAAACTGGTCATCCCATGGATGCTCTACAAGCCTCTGCTGCTGCTTTGGGTCTGTTTTACTCCAAACGGGCTCTAGACAATCCACAATACATTCTCGAAGCCGTGGTTCGGCTGTTGGCTAAGATACCCACAATGGTAGCAGCATTTAAACAGATGCGCAAAGGGGACGATCCAATACGCCCTCGGGATGATCTTAGCTATGCAGCTAACTTTCTGTATATGCTCAATGAGCAAGAGCCTACTCCCCTAGAGGCTCATGTCTTTGATGTTTGCCTGACCCTCCATGCCGAACATACTATCAATGCGTCTACTTTTTCGGCTCTGGTGACTGCTTCTACTCTTACTGACCCTTATGCAGTAGTGGCATCAGCGGTGGGAACTCTAGCTGGTCCGTTACACGGAGGGGCGAATGAAGAAGTGATTACCATGTTGGAAACCATCGGCTCAGTGGACAATGTCCAGTCTTACTTGGAGGAGCGCTTGCAGCGCAAAGAACGAATTATGGGTTGTGGTCACCGAGTCTATAAGGTAAAAGACCCGCGAGCAACGATACTTCAGAACTTAGCGGAACAACTGTTTAAGGAATCTGGCACAGACAAGTACTACGACATTGCTTTGGAGTTGGAGAAAGCAGTGGAAGAAAAACTGGGTCATAAGGGGATTTATCCCAATGTGGATTTCTATTCCGGCTTAGTTTACCGGAAGCTGGGTATTCCGAGTGACTTGTTTACACCAGTGTTTGCGATCGCACGGGTTGCGGGTTGGCTAGCTCACTGGAAGGAACAGCTAGCCGTAAATCGAATTTTTAGACCTACTCAAGTCTACACTGGCACTCACGATGCTCCCTATATTCCTATTGAAGCTCGTTAGTCATTAGTCATTAGTTATTAGTCATTAGTTATTGGTCATTGGTGATTTGGGCGTTGGTGATTCTTGAGGGAAGTCCCATGAATACTCATGTACTCGTGCCCCTCAGCCAAATGCCTAAGTTTTCGTACCTAGTTTTCCTTGCTTCAAAAGCTGACTGCTGAGTGCTGATAGCTGAATGCCTAAGCTGATGTGCATTTAACTTGGTTATTACCTGTTCCCTGTTCCCTGTTCCCTGTTCCCTGTGAGTAATTTAGGTATGCCAATTTAAATGCTGAACAGCTTATTACCAATTACTAATTAACTAATGAAATTTCCGTTAATAAAAAAATTCAATAAATTTATAACTTGGATGTTAATAGGAGTGGTAGTCCTGGTAGGAGTCAACACTATCATTCCTGCCCCTCGCCATACCCCAAAAAGCACCAATAAAATTCAAGGAATTTGGGTAACTCATGTCGGTAACAACTTTCTATCCTATACAGGACAAACTGATAATGTATTTCACCAGTTATCTGGTCTGAATTTTAATCGAATTTACGTTGATGTTTATAATGGTGGAACTACCTATCCTAGTAACTATTCCCTCAAAAATAACCGGATTACTTTACCCTTCACCGACCCCCTAAAAGCTGCCATCAAAGAAGGTGAACGTCAAGGCTTAAAAATTTATGCTTGGTATGAGCATGGCATGATGCTTCATCTTAATTCAAAATTTGCTAAACAGCATCCCGATTGGCTCCTGAAGACGTCAACAGGAGAAAAAGCTATCGATCAACATCTGTGGCTAAATCCAAAGCACCCAGATGTTCAACAGTACTTCATTAATTTATTTACTGAAGCTGCAAAGAACTATCCCAATCTCTATGGTATTCAACTAGACGATCATTGGGGCATTCCAACTCAGTTTGGAAATCACGCCAGAGTGATGACAGAATTAACCCGTAAAATTTACCAAGCGGTTAAAAAAATTAACCCTAACTTAATTATATCTCTTTCTCCCAACTCCCCAAGTTTTTCCTACAGAAAATACTCTCAAAATTGGTTGTATTGGTTACGCCAAGGCTTGATTGATGAAGTGATCGTCCAAATTTATCGCAAGACAAGCCAAGAAGTAATAAATACTCTAAAATCTTCTGGTTTACAAGAAGCTAGTTATTACGTTCCGGTAGCGGTAGGTATCTACAGTGGAGAAGTCTATCGCCCTAAGCCCATCAATGAACTCAACAAGCAGATAGCAATAGCCGAAAACTATGGTTATGGTTATTCTCTTTTTTGTTGGGAATCTACCTATAGTCCCTTTCGTGGTGTAAAACCAGAGCACAAAGAAGCGTTTGTTAAAACTTACTTGGGCACAAAGAAGCTTTTTTTTAACCTTATAAGGTTTCTGGAACTATTAGTTTAAGCAGTTAGCTATAGCAAAGGGAACAGGGAACAGGGAACAGGGAGTAGGGAGTAGGGAACAGGGAGTAGGGAACAGGGAGCAAAATTCTCTCAATTCCTACAGGGATTGCTATATCAGCTCTCAGCAGTTAGCTAAAAACTAAACCCATTCGTTATGGATGAGGCGAAACTATTTACTTAATTTACCTGTTTTAACTCATTTACCATCTTACTTCTCTTCCCCTCTCTATCGAGAAACCCTCAAAACCAATTAAATTTAGTTAAATTTTATTAAGATTAATTAAGGTATGCCCTACCATGAAGCAAAACCTGATTGAAGGGAAGGTGAGCTCCCAGCTAACCCGACTAACGATACCGATGATGTGACTACTCCCCACATCAAATCAAAGATTATGATGTGGGCTTCTCAATCTCACGAATGAGACTTGCTGCTCCTCGGCGGAGGCCGACGCTACGCGAACGACATCCTGTGCCGATTTGTCACAGCCATTAAGCGGCAGTCCAACCGCCAATAATCCACGATTCAAAATGTTAATGCCACTGTTCCAGTCACGATCAATTCTGACGTTACAAGTAGAGCAGCCATGAACACGTTCGCGCAGCGTCGGCTTCGCCGAATCACTTAAACTTTTCTCAACTCTAGAGCCACAATTAAAACACTCAATACTTGTGCCACGTGGGTTAACTTCCTGAACTAACAAGCCGCGTTTTACCGCCACTGCTTGCAATATTTCCAAGAATGCTCCCCATGCTGCATCATGTCTGGTTGACTGACAAAAAGTGAAGTCAACAGTGGTCAACTGCTTATCTGGAAAGGAGTTGCAAGACTTGACATTAGTGATTGGGAGCCAGCATTCTAAGGACAGAAACCACTCATACCATAGGAATGCTGTGAAAAAAACTCCCGAATCTATAATGCCTTGAAGACCTGGATGGGTCAACCCTGTGAGTGGGCACATCTGACCCACCTGACGACCTGTTTATGGATGGTGTCTGCCCTGATCCAGACAGGGGAGGTAAATTTGACCCGTTGGATTCCCTACATCCCATGGTTCGGCCAATATGCCCAAAGCAAACAGCGTCGGATGCAGCGTTGGCTGCATAATGCCCGGATTAACATCCATGGCCAAAAGGCCACGCTACGCGAACGATTGTATAAACCTTTGATCCAGGCAGCCTTAGCAGATTGGGAAGACGATTGTATTTATCTAAGTTTGGACACTTCGCTGTTTTGGGATAAGTACTGCCTGGTACGATTGGTCGTAGTCCATCGGGGACGTGCCTTGCCCGTAGTGTGGCGAGTGATGGAACATCCCAGTGCCACAGTTGCATTCAAAGATTATCGAGAGATGCGCCCAACTTGCCATCCCACGTTTACCTTTAGGGGTTAAGGTCGTCTTACTAGCAGATCGAGGGTTGATCCACACCGATTTGATGAAAGCGATGACCAATCAATGGGGTTGGCATTATCGGATTCGTCTGAAAAAGGATACCTGGATTTGGCGAGCCGGTAAAGGTTGGTGTCAGCTCAAAGATTTCCACTTCAAACCCGGTGAAGCCCTGTGTTTTCATAATGTCAGGATTCACAAGGAGCATTGGTATGGCTCGGTTCATCTGATCTTCGGTTGCAACAATATCAATGGTGAGTTTTGGGCGATTGTCAGCAATGAAAAGACGACCCTCCAAACTTTTCAAGAATATGGTTTACGGTTTGATATCGAGGAAAATTTCTTGGATGACCAATCCAACGGCTGGAATGTGCAAAATTGACACTCCCCACGATTAGAAATCGGGGGATTCTTGGTTCAACGAACTGACTTGCTTAACCAGACCGGAATCAGGAAATGTAGAGGACAGATCTCCCCAAGCGTTGATAAAAGTTTCGGTGTGCCC
>NZ_JAAHFZ010000038.1:35075-60689 GCF_010672795.1 Moorena sp. SIO1G6 | reverse complement strand
AACCTTTTAAGAGTAGGGGTATAGCTAAAGATGGTTTGTTGTTCAGAATATGCAAGCGACCTAAGTTGTTATAGGCTTTGACAAAACCGCCTTTTACGGCGAATTGGTATTGAGTTCTGGCTTTATCAAACTGTTGTAAATCTTCGTAAACAAAAGCTAAGTTGTAGTGAGCTTTGACATTATCAGGATTAAGGGCTAACGCTTGCTGATAGTGGGCTTCAGCACTGGCTAGTTGACCTTGGTTATACTTTTCAAAACCTCTTTTATTGGAGAAATTAGAAAAATTGGGCAGATAAAAGTGAAAACCTAGTAAGATTACCAGTAATAACTCCGTCGCCCCGAGCTGGGCTTCCGCATGAAAATGCTTGGGAATACCCAGTCGGATTAATAATTTATCAAATCCTTCTTGTCCGGTTTCCGTTAGTTCGCTGATCCCTTGTAATACGGTCAAAAGACTGGGAAAAGCAATTGCTACTGCTCCCGCAAATCCAGTGCCTGCTATCAAAAAACGAGGCATAAGGTCGATTAACAAGCCAAGATTCGCCGTCCAGCCAGCAATGCTCAATCCTCGCCATAACCAATCCCACCATTGCCAGCGGGCAAGCTCCGCTTCTGTTTCTAAATGCCACCACCAAGCTGTGTCTGGGGGTTCCAAACTAGTTCGCCAGCTGGCAAAATCAATAACTTTGCTGATCTGCCAAGCATTTTGTTTGAGGCGCACATCCAAGGCAACAAGCTTTTTTTGTTGGTGATAAGAAGGGTAAACTTGTGCCTGACCAACAGCCTGAACAAAATCCCTAGCATTTAAAACCACGATAATTTGCTTTTCAGACATCGGTGATGCTGAATCTTCAAGGTGTTCAAGGGCTATTTCGTAAGTCTTGAGAGCCTCATCTAAGGGAGGATTAGTCATTTACTTTGTGGGTCAAAGAAGCAAAAATTAAACTTAATTGTTATTGCAGCTTATATAGTTATATAGTTGATTTTATAGATTTGTACTACTAAGCTCGAAAAGCTTGACTGTAAGCATTCAGCAGTCAGCCGTCAGCCGTCAGCCAAGGGCATCAGCTGATACGCGACACGCTGATAGCTGATAGCTGATTACCTGATCTAGGGGTAATTGCAGCTGGCTCACATTTTTTTGTTCCCGCTTTTTATTGTAGGGCGCAGGCTAAGTAATAACAACCGTTAACATAGACGTTACACTTCCCACCCTCCCCACACTCCCGACTCCCTCGGTGCCCTTGACCCATTAAGAATTAAATTCGCCACGGGTCGCACCGCTCCCGACTCCCGACTCCCGACTCCCTAAAAAAAAATCGGTCAAGTTTGGGTTAACCCCAATCCTTGACCGAATCTGTACTTGAAGGTTCCACAAGTACAGCTCAAAATGGATAATTTCAGATCTCAATTATGGCATGATTCCCGAGTTAGTCAGCAACTGCTGAAAAGCAATAACATTCCAACTCATTTTGCTTCATGTTGCTTCATCCTCCTTCACCAAACATCCTTCACAATTCCTGATTTGCCAGGGGGCAACCCTGGCAAACTCCTATCTTAATCTATGTAAAAGTATCGAATCAAAAAGGTCATAACCTCACCAGGCTTTTCGGTCGGCTCCGGAGTGCTCCACTCGTCCGGCTCCGCATACTTAAGGGAATAAATGGCATTAATTGTTTTGCGAACCTTTTCAGGAGAACCGATCAAAAAGAGCTTGGCTTTCTTGGGTAAGGCACCTTGGTTGTCGGAAGGAGGAAAATTGTTACTCATCTGAAATTATCTCTTGAGTTTGTTGACACTATTAATTTATCAATAAATCAATATATTGTCAAGGGATTTTAGAAATTTTTTTTTATTAGGAAATCGGGAATCGGGAATCGGGAATCGGGAATCGGGAATAGTAATAAAATTACTCGTAGGGTGGGCAGTGTTTCAGAGCGATAATATTAGCTTATAATCGGTATTTTAAGCACTGCCCACCGACATCAAATCAACTATATTACTCGTAGGGTTTGCAGTGTTTTAGACGGATAAATCAGTTTTTAATCGGTTTTCAACACTGCCCACCGACATCAAATCAACTATAAAATAGAATTTATTTGTCTAGATTTTTAATAAAATTACTGGTCTGGTGGGTAGTGCCTAATACCAATTCAAAACCTCACAATCCTGTTGGTATCCACTGCCCACCCTACATCTACATATACTGATCTGGTGGGCAGTGCCTAATACCAATTCAAAACCTCACAATCCTGTTGGTTCGCACTGCCCACCCTACATCTACATATACTGATCTGGTGGGCAGTGCTTCAGACCAATGCAAAACCTGACAATGCTTTTGGTAAGCACTGCCCACCCTACATCTCTCTTCCCACACTCCTAAATTTTTAAGAAGATTACTGGTCAGGTGGGCAGTGCTTCAGACCAATTCAAAACCTCACAATCCTGTTGGTTCGCACTGCCCACCCTACATCTACTTCTTCCCACCCTCCCCACACTTCCCACCCTCCCCACCCTCTCCCTATCTCCCCTGGCCATAAAGCAAATCGATAATTGCCATGAGTTTTTCTTAAGTTAAGGTACTTATTAATAAATTATTAATATTAAGTTAACGGCTTATGTTTCTGGGGCTTGTGCCTTTACCATAGAGTAAAGTAAATGATTTTAGTAAAATACTTCAATAAATATAATGGATGTATTTGCAGTACAGTAAAAAGTAATTACCTACATGTAATGTAACAATTACCTACATCTAATTTAACTGTGCAACTAACTAACCAAATTCACTTTCGTAACATTAGGGGGGATATTTTTGGTGGACTAACCGCCGCCGTTATCGCCCTCCCCATGGCTCTTACCTTCGGTGTCGCCTCCGGTGCTGGAGCAGAAGCTGGTTTGTGGGGTGCTGTATTAATTGGCTTTTTTGCTGCGGTATTTGGAGGTACTCCCACCCTAATTTCTGAACCCACTGGCCCCATGACAGTGGTGATGACAGCGGTAATTGCTAACCTTACGGCTGCTAATCCAGAAAACGGCATGGCTATGGCTTTTACCGTGGTCATGTTAGCCGGAATTTTTCAAATTCTGTTTGGTTTTCTGCGCCTAGGCAAATACATTACTTTGATGCCCTACACCGTCATTTCCGGTTTTATGTCGGGTATTGGAATCATACTAATTATTTTGCAAACGGCTCCTTTTTTAGGTCAAGGTAGCCCTAAAGGTGGCGTCATTGGCACAGTTACTAATCTGCCCACACTGATAGCAAATATCAACCCGGTTGAAACTGTTTTAGCTGTTTTGACAGTAGCAATTATTGTTTTAATGCCCCGCAAATGGAAACGCATCTTACCACCCCAGTTGCTAGCATTAATTCTGGGAACAGTTTTGTCTTTGGTATTTTTCTCTGGGGTAGATATTCGCCGTATTGGGGAAATTGCTGTTGGTTTGCCTAGTTTACGTGTACCTGTGTTTACCACTCAACAGTTACAATTAATGGTGGTTGATGCTTTGGTGCTAGCTACACTGGGCTGCATTGATGCATTACTAACCTCCCTGGTTGCTGATAGTTTAACCCGTACCGAACATGATTCTAACAAAGAGTTAATGGGCCAGGGTTTAGGTAATTTAGTATCCGGTTTATTTGGCGGTATTCCTGGAGCTGGCGCAACCATGGGAACTGTGGTTAATATCCAATCCGGGGGTAGGAGTGCCCTTTCTGGAATCGCCCGTGCTTTAGCATTACTAGTAGTTGTGCTTTGGGCCGCTCCCCTCACCAAAACGATTCCCCTTGCTGTTTTGGCTGGTATCGCCCTCAAGGTAGGTATTGATATTATTGACTGGGGTTTCCTCAAGCGTGCCCATAAAATTTCTTGGAAAGCAGCCCTGATTATGTACGGGGTAATTTTACTCACTGTTTTTGTTGACTTGATTGTGGCCGTGGGAGTAGGAGTATTTATTGCCAATATCCTCACCATTGAGCGTCTTAGCGCTCATCGGGCAGACAGTGTTAAGGCGATTACCTATGACGATGAAGAAATTCAGCTTTCCCAGGAAGAGAAAGTACTATTGGATCAAGGTGACGGTCGTATTGTACTCTTTCATCTCAGTGGACCGATGATTTTTGGGGTTGCCAAGGCAATTGCCCGTGAACACAATGCCATTGAAGGTTTTGATGTGCTGATTCTCGATTTAAGTGATGTACCTATTTTAGGTGTTACCGCTACCCTCGCTTTGGAAAATGCCATTCAAGAAGCCTTAGATAAAGGTCGTGAAGTGTTTATTGTAGGCGCAACAGGCAAAACCAGAAAGCGGTTACAAAACTTGGATATCTGGCAGCAGATTCCACCCCAAAACCTAGAAGTTAGTCGTTTAGAAGCACTGCGGTTGTCTCGTACCATGGTGAATAACTATCAAAATTATGCACCAAGTCAGGCACAAGCTAATTTTGAGTTCTAAGCTGATATATAAGTTTTATTTAAGAGCCGTAGGGTGGGCAGTGCCTAATACCAATTTAAAAGCTGACAATCCTTTTGGTACGCACTGCCCACCCTACATCTACTTCTAGATTTTTAATAAGCCTCCCAGATCCGCTGTTCCCTTTGCTATATAGCATAGAAGCGTTGAATGTTTAAAACGTTCAACGCTTCTGACTTTTTCATACCTTTTGATAGTTGTTGAGTTAAAAAAAATTAAATTAATTTAAACTAACTTAAAATCTCGACGTCTTGCATAAATAGCCAACAACAGGGTGATAAGTACTATAACTACATCGCAAAAACGTAAGCATTCAGCCATCAGCTATCAGCCGTAGGGTGGGCAGTGGATCAGACCAATTGAAAAGCTGACAATCGTTTTGCTACCCACTGCCCACCCTACCTCTATCAGTGAGCCGTAGTGAGCCGTAGGGTGGGCAGTGGATCAGACCAATTGAAAAGCTGACAATCGTTTTGCTAGCCACTGCCCACCCTACCTCTATCAGTGAGCCGTAGTGAGCCGTAGGGTGGGCAGTGGATCAGACCAATTGAAAAGCTGACAATCGTTTTGCTAGCCACTGCCCACCCTACCTCTATCAGTGAGCCGTAGTGAGCCGTAGGGTGGGCAGTGGATCAGACCAATTGAAAAGCTGACAATCGTTTTGCTAAGCACTGCCCACCCTACCTCAACTTTTGCTTCTTGCCTTGCCCGTAGCGCTATATCAGTTTCTCCAAAAATCTGGAATGCTGGGGCTGTAGTTGGTAGCTAAGTATACATCTACAAAATTGTTAGTTACATGATTGCTCAAGCATTTGATGAGTTTTACCCCTCCCATCCAGTTATGAGTGTAGTCTCTGGAGTAGACTCAGAATCAGAGTTAGCTTGGATACAAGCAAAAGAGTCTGCTGATCAAGTTGTCTTCAAAAATACAGGCAAACATCTCAGTGACATTGAAACCACAGTACTTCAGGGTTCCTGGGAAGGGAAAACCTATGATCAGATCGCCAATAGGTATGGCTACAGTGCTGAGTATCTTAACAAAGATATCGGCAACAAATTATGGAATAAGCTCTCAGAAGCATTAGGCGAAAGGGTAACCAAAAAGAGTTTCAAACAAGCACTGAAAAGAGCATGGAAAAAGTGTCAAGGTAGATCACTTAGCACCAATGGAGAGCAGCAAGCATCTGAGCCGCTAACAAAGCTACCATTTCCGTCGGGTTGGGTGGCGCTGGATTCACCTCTTTATGTGGAGCGAGACAGCATCGAATCTCTCGGTTACGATACGGTGATTATGCCTGGTTCCCTGATTCGGATTAAAGCACCAAAGCTAATGGGAAAAACCTCCTTAATGATGAGGATTCTAGCTCATGCTCAATCCCAGGATTGTCAAACGGTTTATTTAGATTTGAGCAGTGTAGACCGAGCCATTTTAACGGATTTAGATAAGTTTCTACGCTGGCTCTGTTTGAAGGTTGGTCGGCAGTTAAAGTTAGACAATCAATTAAATGATTATTGGGATACAGAGATTTTGGGTAGTAATGATAACTGCACAGTCTATTTTGAAGAGTATTTACTGGCAGAAATAGATTGTCCCCTAGTCTTAGCATTGGATGAAGTCGATCGAGTTTTTCCCTACCCCGAAGTGATAGAAGACTTTTTAGGGATGCTGCGCAGCTGGCATGAGAAAGCCAAGATTTCAGATATCTGGAAGCAACTGCGGCTAGTGATAGCACATTCTACAGAAGTTTATATTCCCTTAGACTTAAATCAATCTCCCTTTAACGCCGGAATTCCAGTGGAGTTGCGAGAGTTTGACCAACAGCAGGTAAAAAATTTGGCTCAGCTCCATGGACTAAATTGGGAGAATGCCCAGATAGAGAAATTAATGACAATGGTATCTGGTCATCCCTATCTGGTGCGGTTGGCCATGTATGAAATTAGCTCTGGTAAGGTAACATTCCAGCAGTTGTGGCAAGATGCACCCACAGAAGCAGGTATTTATAGCAACCATTTGCGGCGACATTTAGAAACACTGCAACAATTACCAGAGTTGCTTGAGGCTCTCAAGAAAGTTGTCACCTCATCTGAGCCAGTGGAACTGAATCCGATCGAGATTTACAAACTGCACAGTATGGGCTTAGTAGAGCGACAGGGTAATTATGTTGTCCCTCGCTGCAATTTGTACCGGGAATATTTCTACCAAGTTCTAGCTTGAAGCTGAATAAGTTGCTGAAGTTAGTCTTTTCATGGAAAGCTGTGTAATTGTGCTTTATAGATAAGCATTCAGCTGTCAGCGGTCAGCCGTGAGCCTTTGGCTCACGCTGCGCGAACAGCTTTCCATAACTCAGATTAAACTTTTGCTTATAGCGCTACGCGCAAGTCAGCAAGGTTCTTGCGTCAGAAGTCAAAATTAAGCTATGACTAAGTTTCGGAGTTTATGAATGTAAGAATCTGAATGCGTAGTGCTATACTTTTTTTATTCAAAAGTTCCGTAGCTTCCTAATAGCTTATAAGCACATAAATTAGCGTTGCATTAGCTGATAGCACCTCAAGTAGCACCATCTGTAGCGCATTAGCTGATAGCTGATAGCTGATAGCTTACCTTTATAAATAAGCTGATGTGCATTTAAAATACACATCAGCCTGGTCTGGGATATTGGGTATCGAGTGTAGGGAAAGGCTTGATTTCACCACACCCTATACCCTAAGCCGTAGGGTGGGCAGTGCTGGCGGACCAATTGAAAAGCTGACAATCCTTTTGGTACGCACTGCCCACCCTACATCTCTAGGTTGTGAGTGGCTGGGGGATTATCTGGCGATTCATCCCGAACAAGAGGAACTGACAGACGGATTTTGTGGCTTGGGGGAAAGTCCGCAAGAACGGGATGACCACAAAATCCGCTAGCATAAGAAATGCTTAACCCGCTGGATTAGAGGGTATTTTTAGCACCTGCTTTGGATAAATTATGTAAGGATCTTTTATCCCATTCTCTTTTGCTATAGCGAACCAAAAGTCTTGAGTGCCATAGCACGTTGCACTTATCTTACTCAATGAATCTCCTGGTTTTACGGTATATTTTGGTCCACAGCTGTTGATAAAATACATTTATTTACTTCTATGTAATTGATTAGCAAACCTAAATTATTTGCTCTGTTAATTGCATTGATATCAATCATTATTTCCTGGAATAATTAGACCTGCCATGGGGATAAAATCAGGGATTTCAAGCAGTAGTTAAATACGTTTAGTGAGGTTTTATAGGGAAAAGTCAGGTTGAGCGTCAAATTTACTCGGAGTAACAACTATAATTTTCTAAAGGATACAGCCGTAGGGTGGGCAGTGCTGGCGGACCAATTGAAAAGCTGACAATCCTTTTGGTACGCACTGCCCACCCTACATCTCTAATTTGGATTTTCAGCTATCAGCTGATGTGCTACGCGCTGATTAATCAATTAGCAGCCGTAGGGTGGGCAGTGCTGGCGGACCAATTGAAAAGCTGACAATCCTTTTGGTACGCACTGCCCACCCTACATCTCTACCTCTACTTCAATTCAAGTAAATAACACCAAACTGATTATCGGTAACTTCCCCATCCGGACCCACCGTAAAATTGGATGTAATCAACCCTGTAGCCTTGATAAACACGCCAGTTCCTTGCACTATCTTCCAATCCACAACTCCATGATTCACACCTTCTTCGGGACTAGGACCAATAAACCCCTGACCTACAGTTTCAAAGGTTAGGGTATTGCCCGAGCCGAATTCAATCTTGCCATTCTCTAGAAAAGTTTCGGGAGTCAGAAACTCAACTGTAGAAACGAACTTTGCTACTTTTCCTTTAACAGTCTTAATCTTAGACTTTAGTCCTTGCTTGCTCACAACCGATGTGATCTTTGAACTGGGTGATTTTGTTGTCGCTTTTCAGACTGTTCCTTGATCGTTTTGTGGAACTGCTTGTCCAGTAAACTGAAGCGCGTAGATAACTTGATTGTCGTTTTTGAATCCACTTGATATAACTTTTGATATAAACATTGGATGGAACAAAATTACCAATGTGGCTGTTAGTGCGCTAATTAATAGTAGAACTCTTTTCACAATTGATGCCCTCTGTTAATTATTTTTTCCTTGTTTGCAGTTAACCAGCAACACCAGATTGTTTGACAAGGATAAAACCAGTTGTATATCCTCCAGTGCTACCTGCACCCCTTATCACTGAAGTTCCCCCATACAGGTGTACTATCAATCCCTCAAAGCTTACTGTGCTTGAATTTTGACATGCCGAACACTAGTACTACTGGGTACAAATCGAGGGTACGCCTGATGGGCGCGGGGATTAAGGCTGATCTATTTGTTTTTTTTGTTTTTTCATTTTAGAGCGTACCCTGATCAAAAACCAGGGTTGACATGGGTACGGATATCTGCGCTGCGGGGGCACTAAGTTTTGCTAAAATGAATAGCAAAAGCGTACACGCAGCCACAATCGAAGTCGCTGTAATTTAATCATAGCAATAGGTTCAGGCATTTTTTCCCACTGGTCTGTACCCAGTAGTACTATTGTTCCACAGCACTATAAGCTAGAATTGACAGCACTTTTGGGCGTCTTTAGTACATTTGTACGGGGTAACTTCAGTTATCATCTCTTGCTGTTGTAAACTCAGGGGTTGCCACTTTCGTTGAGAGTTACAACTAGACTGTTTATTATTGTTTGATTTATGCTTATTCATTGCGATTATCCTTGTTGGGTTTGGACGTAAAACCTGTAGTGTAAACTTGATTTGTTCACAACGATAAACTAATGTGAACTGGCATCTCCACACTATCTACTGCTGCTTCTAATTCTCCATCACAATCAGCACAAATTGGAGAGGACATTATGACTGGAATAGTGTTAGATGGTCCCCTACCACCACTCACGCTAATAAATTATCAGGAATTTCCTGTAATAGCGAGTCATTATTAGATAACTGAAGGCTTAATTTATTGATAGTTTTTGTGTTACGTACCATCATGTAATTACTCCTTTTTTTTGTTTGATTTTTGTAATTTTTTCGACGTGGGATTTGAACAAAGCTTGGGTGCAATGCGATCGCCTTTGGCAGTGGGTTCCGCCAATCCCTTACTCTATCATTGTCACCTCTAGATAAAAACACTAACCATAGGGAAAAATCAGGTATTTGGATGCTTCAGAATGGCTAATCAAGTAGTGTTTACGGGAAAAAATCAGGTTAAATCAGGTGCATCAACAATCTACTTGTCCTGTCAAAATGAGTCAAAACCTTGCATTTTTAGATACTGAAGCGTTTTAGGCTGGAAAAGCAATTGACTCTGCCAGTGCCCAGACGGCGATCGCACATTTTCACATCTAGATAAAAATACCAACAATAGGAAAAAATCAGGTATTTGGACACTCTAGCAAGATTTGTCAGGTCAGATTTATAGGAAAAAGTCAGGTTTTAGGTGCGTTAACGTAAGGTGTCATTGCCAGCACCCCCGATCAGGTTATCATCATTGTTGTCTCCTGCTAGAAGGTCATTACCTGGACCGCCGATTAATAAACTCATGAAAGTTGCTCCTGAATTTTTTAGAGATTTTAATTAAGTATCTATAGCATTTATAAATAAGTCATGAACAATTTTGGTGATTCTTCATAACACAAAAAAATCCTCCAAGCTCTTTCATAATGCTCCCTGCTCCCTTTTTCGTTCAATCCTATGTTCACAACTCAAATACAAACGCTATATAGCAATCAAAAAAAATCGGTCAAGTTTGGGTTAACCCCAATCCTTGACCGAATCTGTACTTTAACGTTCCACAAGTACAGCTCAAATATGGATAATTTCAGATCAATTATGACATGATTCCCGAGTTAGTCAGCAACTACTGGAAAGCAATAACATCCCAACTCATTCTGCTTCATCCTGCTTCATTCTCCTTCACAAAACAACTGTTACCATTCCTGATTTGCCAGGGGGCAACCCTGGCAAAATCCGATCTTAATCTATGTAAAAGTATCGAATCACAAAGGTCATAACCTCACCAGGCTTTCCGGTGGGCTCCGGAGTGCTCCACTCGTCAGGGTAGGCATACTTCAAGGAATACAGGGCATTAATTGTATGCCGAACCTTTTCAGGAGAACCGACCAAGAAATGCTTGACTTTCTTGGGTTTAGGACTTTGGTTGTCAGAGGGAGGAAAATTTTTACTCATCTGAAATTATCTTTGAGTTCGTGTATATAATTCAATTTATTAATAAATACATATATTTTCAAGGGGTTTATAAAATTTTTTTTATTAAGAAATAGGGAAAATGGAGCGGAGTCATGGGGAGTATTGGTAGTCTATTTATTTAATAAAATTACTCGTAGGGTGGGCAGTGATTGAAACCGATAAAATCAGCTGGTAATCGGTTTTATAGGCACTGCCCACCGACATCAAATTAACTAAATTTTCAATAAAATTAATCCTAGGGTGGGCAGTGCATAAGACCAATTGAAAAGCTGACAATCGTTTTGGTACCCACTGCCCACCCTACATCTACTCGGAGGGTGGGCAGTGCATAAGACCAATTGAAAAGCTGACAATCGTTTTGGTACCCACTGCCCACCCTACATCTACATCTACATCTACATCTACTCGGAGGGTGGGCAGTGCATAATAAGCACGTTTTTATCTAGGTTGTAAACAAAAGTATTGCAGGAATTGGCTTGCATACAAAAGGCAAAAGCCAAGAGGGTAAAGAGATCCGGAGTTTTATTGGACAAGAAAAAAAGACCTCCTAGGTTTACATTTCATTTATAAACCCTAGACCAATTGAAAAGCTGACAATCGTTTTGGTACCCACTGCCCACCCTACATCAAGTAAATCAACTCACCATCGGTAACCTCAAAAACAGTGGTTTGGCGATCTGCATTCAGAGGCTGGTGTCACACATTGCCTGTTTGTGCATCTTTAGTTTATGGAGGGAAAGAAAATGACAAATTGAAAACTTATGGAAACTAACTACCACGTAAACCTTTTTGGCAGCTGCGACCAACAGCTAGCCAAGCTGCTCAAAGAGTACTGTCGCCTAGTGACCCAACCTGAGTTGTCATCAGAAGATGCTCAAAGCATCACAGAGATCCTAAGCTATAGCCGGTACGACCAAGAACTGAACTATTGGCTGTGCCAAGCAGATCAGTTAATTGACTACCAACTCAGCACCGGGGCAATACCTGATTACGACTTGGTGGTGAGTTCCCTTTCCATCAAGAATCTTGCTTATAATCTTACGCGGGTTCCCTCCCATCAAGTGACGTTTGAAACTTTTAAGGAACTAGTAACCCAAACCAAACTCAAGCACAGATTTCTCGACCAATATATCAGCTTTGATGAACAACACTTCTCGCGCAAAGCCATTTTTCAAACCACAGCCCTGACCATTTATATGATTGGCTGGAGACCGGGGCAAGGTACCATTGCCCACCACCACGGTCAGTCCCTAGATGCCATCCTCGTCTACAAAGGAGAAATGACCCATCGCTTCCCTAACCAGGACGAGTGCCTAGAGCCTGACAAAATGCCCTCCAGACCTGGCGAGCTGTTTGGGGAGAATCAACTGGTTTGCATTGACCGCAAGCAATGTCACCTAATGGCTAATAATTCCTCCAAAAATCTGGTCACCCTGCACTTTAGATTTGGTACCCCACCAGACAATATTAATTGGGTAACCAATATCAATGAGTGCAAACCAGCAGCTATTTGGAGCAATTCAAACGAGGACATGGAAGAGATCTGTCGCTTAATGATTGCTTAGGGTCTAGACAAGCCAAACAAATGCATCTCACTGTCTTGATGCAGTCGCTGATGGGGGAAACCCCCGTGAGGCCACTGCATCGCGCTCGTTATAGATTTACAACTTTGAGATGCCCCCAATCAACACTATGTAATACTGAGGTAAATGCATGAGTGCTCTACTAGCAATAAACTGGGTATTAACGCTCCTTAATCCTCTACAAGTTCAGTATCTCAAAGGGTACTATTACAAGCTCTTGTGGGGGTGCAAATTGCTGCATCGGTGTGACTCGGACGACATCCTCAGCCAGGTATGGGAGAAGGCAGCGGAAGTCGAGCGCTTAGAACGCCCGATTGAAAACCCCGAGGCGTGGGCGAAGAAAGTTGGGGAGCGCATTATTTTGCAAAAGAAAAGGAGGGAACTATCGGAAAAAAAGTCCATCCAGAAACTTGAGCCGATGATCCAAAGCCAAATTTTTGCTAGCCCAAGGGACGACCTTTACTGTGATGGCACACTAGGACAGATGCTAGCTTTAGCCCTCAAGGAACTCAAGCAAACCAAGCCGGACTTTTACCAACTAGTGGTGATGCGCTTCTTTGGTGATATGAGCTGGGAGCAGATATCGTTAGAGTTGTACCCAGACACTGCCATTAGCAGAAAAACTATTAACAGGGTGCGTCAGAGGGGAAGTCGCGCTTTGAAAAAACTGAGGAAAATTTTCTTTAGAAACCTTGAGACGTTATAATTTTCTGGATGTAGCGACCCGAAATAAGGCTATTTTTGGGGGCACATTAAAGGCAAATATAGCAGTTATCAAGTTATCAATTGGGTGAGGTACTTCGTCCTGGGTTAATCGGAGTAGGGTTAAGAGTGTGGGGAGTGCTTAACCAGGGCGCGGGTAACGGGGGGAGTGAGAAAAAATCCTGTGTACCTCATGAGTCTTAGAATTGCTATAAGTACGTCAAACTTATCTTTGGAAGCAAAACGTAAGCATTCAGCTATTAGCTTAAGCGCTACGCGCACGCTACGCGAACAGCCATCAGCTATCAGCCATCAGCTAATGCGCTACGCGCACGCTTCGCGAACAGCCATCAGCTAAGCTATCAGCTAATGCGCTACGCGCACGCTTCGCGAACAGCTAATGCGCTACTTGAGGTGCTACTTGAGGTGCTAATGCGCTACTTGAGGTGCTGCGCGAACAGCTATCAGCTTATGCCTTACGTCCCAGCGTCGAAGTCTTTGCCACCCTACTTGAGGTGCTTTTGAATAAAATAAGCATTCAGCCGTCAGCTGACCGCTGACGGCTGAATGCTTACAGCCAAACTTTTTGTCACATAATCAAGATATACGCATCTAACTATTAGAAGCGAAAAAAGTGCATTAAGTTTACTTTTTTCGATTTGCTACTGATTTTTCGTTCTGATTTTATCATTATTAAAGGGTGCATATTCAGCAGCGCAAAGTCAACAATAACCTGACATAAAATCTGGCAATTGTGACGTAAGCTATCAGCTATCAGCCATTGGCCGTAGGCCACTCTACGCGAACAGTTTATGCGCTACTTGAGGTGCTACTTGAGGTGGTTTTGAATAAAATAAGCACCTCAAGTAGCGTGAGCCTTTAGCTCACGGCTGACGGCTGATAGCTGATAGGTTACTGTCAAGCTTTGGTTAACTTTGCGAGATATTCTCTTTATTCTAGTCTGGAGTGCAGGGTTATAATCATGAAATGCGATCAGATTTATTGTGCCTGGATTCAGGATTCTCAAAACGCAGATCATTACGTCTGCCTAAAGTGCAATCGTGAACGCTATATCAACGAAAGTCGTCCTGGATCAGTAATCTTTGTTTGCGTAGCAATAGCTTTCATAGTTATTGCTCTGCTCAGCAATGATGGCGAGATTCAACATCCAGAAAATCAACACCGAGCAACTCAAATAGAGATGGGTCGAAAAAATCAAGTCCGATACCGGGACTTGTCGCCGACGGCTAACCTCTAGTACCTCTGCAAAATTCCCAGGGCTCTGGGAACAGGGAGGGTGGGAAGTGTGGGAAGTGTGGGGAAGAACGGTTGTGGTTTCCACGGGGCTTACGAGGTGCGTAACCAAGTTCCGCACACAGCCCCTCCCCATTAGGGACTGCATCGCTACTATAACTAGTGCTATAGTAGCGATGCAATTTTCATCCATGGTTCTGAGATTACCAGAATCTGGTGGGGATTTTTTGCGATCGCGTAGCGGCTCAAAAGGAGCATCGCTTTTAGCGTGGCCTACGGCCAATCGCGTAGCGGCTCAAAAGGAGCATCGCATTTATAATCGTTAAAAACTTACCAGAAGGTAGACTAGCAACTTAGATAAAAACTCTTCAAAAGGGTAGAAATTGATTAAAGTTTTACGTGATCATTGGTCTAGGGTAATTGGAGTTAACTTTTTAGAAAAAGCACCAAAACCTCAAGTCTTGGGATTTAGGACTAAACCCGTCTCCATTTCTAGTAAAGTCAATCTCTTTTATGGCAAAAAAAAAGCAAGTTATGAAATTAACTTGCAACGGACTTAACCTGATATATTTTGGGAATTTTATTGGATTATCAACCAAATAATACCATTATCCTTTAATACCATTATTTGGCTTCTAGGTGCAACAGGTATCCGTGTAGGAATTGTGATAATTTGTTATGCCATATTGCTTAGTCCCAGATCCGCTGTTCCCTGTTCCCTTTGCTATACAGCTAATTCACACTTTCATCTACTGTTGAATTCGATGCCCCTGTAGAAATTGGCAATTCCTCGACTTTGGGTAGCTTCTCCAGAGCCAGACGAGAGGAAGAAGTCCCACCGGATAAACGCTTCAGAAGTTTTGGTCTAGGGTCATGGAGCAAGTAAATAATATTATCTCCCGCTTGCAAATCTTCATTCCCACTCGCCACTTGAAAACTCTTTTCCCTCTCCACTAGCAAGGGTACCAGTTCTCCAGAGCGAATTAAGGCTTGTAGATGAGCTCGCTGAAAACCAAATCCAGCTTCCTTGAGAGTGGTTTTGCCCAACTTGATTTGCCCATCATTAATGTACTGGATCCAAGTTTTGATAGGTAGTTGTGGCATGAACGCCTGATTAACCTTAGTTTTATTGTTGTTGCTATTGACTTGGGGGTCACGAGGAAACACAGCTAAGACTCGCGGTGGATTAAACTCCTCCACTGCTCGTTGAGCCAATACCAAGTTAATCTCACCATTCTTGGTCATTGCTAGGAACGTTCCCACCGATTCGATGCCAGCTTCTTCTAGAACATCCACATCCAAACCACTGCTTTGGAAAACCCGCAGATTTTCGTCCCTTGCTTTTTGGCACGCTTCTGGGTCTGTATCAATAAGCACAACAGACTCTCCTCGCTCTTGAAACAAACGAGCAATCAGACGGCTCATCGGATTACAACCGATGATTACAGCACCAGTTGCCTCCTCCTCTGGGTTAAGTTTTAGCCATTTGGCGACCCAGCGAGCGGTCAAACCCTGTAAAACTACCGTCAACATAATTGTCAGGAATACCAAGGCTTTAATCGAGTCACCACCATTAACCCCCCGTTCCGTTAGGAGAATCGCAAACAAGGAAGCCACAGAAGCACTGACAATTCCCTTAGGACCAATCCAGGACACAAATAACTTTTGCCGCCAATTGAGATCACTATTCCAAGTACAAACCACCACACTGATGGGGCGCACGACCAACATCAACACCAAGACGGTAAAGATACTGCCCCAGCCTAGGGCAAACACACTGGCGATTGAGAGGTCAGCGGAGAGCAGTACGAATAACATGGAAACCCCAAGGACAGTTAATTGTCCCTTGAAGCGTCGCAACAAGCGCTCTTCAGGCAGGTCAGAGGCTCCCATAACTACTCCAGCCACTACCGTTGCCATCAAACCGGATTCAGAGCGAACCATCTGAGCCAAGCCAAACAAACCCCACATGCCAGCCAGTACGACTAAGTTTTTGAGTTCTTCTGAGATGAAGCGTGCTTGCTTGAGAAGAAACCCCATTAACCAGCCCCCTAAGCCCCCAATCACAGCACCGATGCTCAAACGAAGACCTAGACCGACAAATGCTGCATTTGCACCAGCATCACTATTTAAAATTGTGTCCAGGACAACCACTGCCAGAATTGCCCCGACTGGATCAATGAGAACCCCTTCCCCTTCTAGAAGGGTTTCTACACGTCGATCCACTTTCACCTGTTTTAGCAGAGGACTAATCACCGTTGGTCCGGTGACCACCACTAGAGAGGCATAGAGAAAAGCAATTGGCCAAGGAAACTCCCCTAGCCAGTGAGCCGCCATGCCACCTCCTAACAGGGTAATCAGTGTTCCTATGGTAACTAGATTTCTCAGGCTACCAGAAACTTTGCCCAGATCCCGCAGATCTAGGTTGAGCCCTCCTTCAAACAGAATAACTGCCACTGAGAGGGCAACAATTACCTCTAGACCAACCCCTAGCTTCTGTGGGTGCAAAAGACCGAAGCCATCTGGTCCGAGTAGAGTGCCAAACATCAGCAAAAAGACAATGCTGGGAATTTTTAAATACTCACCCATTACCTGGGCACTGATCCCAGCGAAGATGGCGATAACCATCTGTAGGGTTAGTTCAAATGAGCTTTCCATATGCGTAAGTGTCGCAAGTGATCAACTTAGGTAGAAATTCCTCATTATTCTGTGTTCAACTCCATGGGCTGGCTTGGTCAACAAGTGATCGGTTAGCAGTGAATCTGAACTTGAGGTAAGTTCTAGAACATTGCTCGTAGCAGTCGATGGTCAATGACTGAGCTATAGGTCACAGTAATAAAACCGTCTATAGCCTATCTTAAGCATGCCCTTTGTGTCCTGGTAGTGTATCACTTTCATAGGACTTATTACAGAAGTAGGCAACTTCGGAACTTCGGAACAGTGAACAGGTAAGGATTCTGGAGATTAGTGCGTGAACTTTGGCAACAGGTCTTGAAAAAAACTCAAGTTTGAATTACTCAAGACTATAAGCAAAGCTGTTTGCTGTTGTGCCTTACTTAAACGATTGCTGAGCAACAGTTCCTCCCGGAGATAAGATTGAGCCACTGTAAATAGTCATGGGGAGGTTTGAGAGTGTCTGTTACCATGTCATCCTCCTATTTGTCTAATTAGTTTTGTTTATATTGTGTTGATCTTGTGTATAGTTGTCAGACTTTGCCATTGGTCACCAATCTAATTATTAATTGGACTCATAGCTCACACTAATGATAGCTCAAAGGTTTTTATACGTTGATTGGTAATTTCAAAAAAAATTCAGTTTTAATTCATGCTGGATAGTTTAGCACCGTCACTTCAACAACGGACATTCCATCACTGACCGTAAACAGCTTCAACAGAATTGCCTGTTCACGCTCGCGCGAGACGATTAGTTAGAGACGATTAGTTTTCCGACATAATTGAAAGGTTAAAGGGAAAAAGTGTACTGCTGTGGTCAATAACACTAGACAACGGGGTTAGTAGAGTAGATAAGATGGCTAGCAGCATTGGGATAATCCCCCAAGTAGAACCGAAAAATTGGATGATGGCTCATGGTCTGGTGGGGAACGGTAAAATTAGCTTCGTTCATGGTTTTTTGTTAAACTTCTAGCTTTAATTATGAATTATTGGTAAAGGTAAAGGTAAAGGTAAATTTATGGATCATAAAACGTTTACTTGGGGTGGCTCGGGAAACCGGATACGTAGAACTCAACGCTGGATTGAGAGATTGTCGCTGTTAGGGTTATTCCTGGCAGCACTATTGTTGTTTAGCATCAATTTGGGCAGTGGCTCGTTGCAAGGGGTAGAGCAAAGCATAAGTCATCTTGCGACTCAACTACTTTCAGCAAAGGGGGAATTTGGGCAGTGGCTTTACCCAACTCTCGAAGGTGAAACCCTAACCCTAATTGAATACCCCCCCCTACTAGCCTGGCTAATTGCGGTGGCTTATCAGTTTGGTGGTGTCAACGAGTGGACTACGCGCTTACCTAGTGCCATTCTCAGTGTTCTGTCGGTACTGTTAGTCTATGGTCTTGCTACAGAAATCTTCCCCTGCCGTCAGAAGGCTATTTTCTCTAGCTTGATTTACCTAACTTTCTTACCAATAGCCCATTATGGGCGTATGGCAATCCTGGATGGAGCTAATCTCTGTTTTGTAGTGTTGATGATGTGGTGTGTGTTGCGATCGCGTCGGGACTCACGCTGGTCACTGGCAGCGGGGATCGGATTAAGCTTGATTTTCCTCACTAAGGGGATCCTGGTGGGATTGTTGATCACAGCGATCGCTCTGTTGTTTCTAGCATGGGATACGCCCAGACTCCTGACGTCTACTTATTGGTGGTTGGGATTGCTCCTAGGCTATAGTCCTGCTCTTGCTTGGTACACTGTGCCATTGCTGCTACAGGATCAAAGAGCCGTTACTACAACTACAGCCATTATCTACCAGTCCCTACGCCCGATCTGGACAGCAGTGGATGGGCAAAATCGCCTGCCTTGGTATTACCTGGGGGAAATCTTCAAATTTTCCGCACCTTGGTTACTGTTCTTTTCCTACTGGTTACAGCAGGCTTGGCAGAATCGCCATTGGGGCTGGGCTAAATTGGTACTGGTATGGGCTGGCGGTTACTTGATCGCCATTTCCCTTCTTGCCACTAAATTGCCTGGGTATGTGTTGCCAGTTTACCCAGCATTAGCCCTTGCTGGTGGAGCCCAACTCACAGACATTTGGCATTGGCCTTCTGGCAAATCTTATCCCCGTTTTTGGAGTATTGGTTTAAGTCTGCTAGGTGTTGCTACCATTACTGTGATGCTTCACTTAGGGATTAGAAAAGCTTTTGACCTCAGCTCCTGGCTGTTCTTCGCTTGTGTCCCTTTAACCATGGTTATAGCAGGGATGCTGGTTGCCCGACGGGATAGACAATTTATGGTAATTTTATTCTGGGGAACCTATATTTCACTACTGATTTTGATGTCTTCTGACCATGAGATTTGGCAATTTCCGATCTAGTTCAACTTATTGCTTAATACTGGTCTCCTTGAGTAATGGAAATTGAAGCCAGCCAGAAGAATTGATGATGCCCCTGACTGGATGTTATTTAAACAATATCCCAATTGAGTGATTAAAAGCTAGATTGGGAAGTTTCCATAAATGGGGATGGAAATTGATACACCGCTTTCTTAACAGACAGTGATCGGGTTGGCATTGAGCTATCAGCAGTCAGCTGACGCGCTACTTTCCGGCTTTGCAAACAGCTAATGTTTTGGGAGCCTGGGTTTATCAAGAGAGTAAGCTTATGGGCTCCTTTTCAAACCAGGCTTACCGTTTAAAGCCTCGTGGATTGGTTCTCTTGAGGGCATCATGAATGGCTGGCAAGCACAGCGTTTCAAGTAGCGCTAATGCTGATAACTGACGGCGGAATGCTGACATTTTGAGCGACAGCACATTTACCGGTTACGGCGTTCTAAGCCTTGTCTATTCGGCTCAGGATGCCTCAAGTGCTTCTTCTTCTGTTGGATCAAGTTGTTTAAGGTGAATGTGCTTGCGTCCCAGGGTGATTTCAAACTCGTCCCCTGGTTGTAAACCCATTTGTTTCGTGTAAGCCGAGCCAATCAGAAGATTGCCGTTAGACTGCACACTAATCCGATAGCTGGCACTGCGTCCGCCACGACCATTGCCATTGGTTTTGCTGTCTAATTCAATCCCCTCGGCATCAATAAGGGCATTGAGGAACTTCATCATATTGACTCGCTCTACTCCGTTTTTTGTCACGGTGTAGTAGCCACAGGCTCTAGCTTTTTGTTCTTTGCTCAGGCTACCTAGGTCTTTGACTTTCGCCACCAATGCTTGACCCTGCAGAGGAACGATCGGAGCAGCCATGTTTTTCTTTTTAGCCATCAACTTGAATCTAATACTAAGGACTTAAGTGGTATCCAGCATTTCTACTGGACTGACTGTCAACTAAGATAACAAAATCTTAGTTTAATATCAGTATATGAGACTATCTTACACCCAGAGTGTCAACTGTGTTCGTTAATAGTCAGTTTTTAACTACCGTTCAACTACAGCAATAGGTTGTGAATAGGTCGTGAACAACTCCGATCATCTGGGTCACAGGAAAATTGCCTAGGGTCACGGGAAAATTTGCTAAAAGAGTATGGGCTACTCTTGTAGGCAATTTTCCCACCAGCCACCTGTACTTTCCATCCCTGTCACAAGTCAATGGCTATCTCCATTGGGTGACACTATTTTATAGTTTCTTTGAGCTGTTGCATTCAGCCAACAGGCTATCAGCTATCAGCCATTGATAGTCTAAGATATAAGCTTCTGGCTTGAAGCCGATAGCTAAAAGCATACCGCTCAAAGTATAGTCTTCAGGATGAGAGGGTTCCTTGGTTCCCCCTGCTCTTGATGCTGATAGCTGAGTGCATTAAACGAGCGTGATCTTTAAACGAGCGTGATCTTTAAACAGGTCATAAAATCGTTTCCGACTTGTAAGCATTCAGCTATCAGCGGTCAGCCGTCAGCCGTCAGCAGATGTAACTCAGATTTAACACATGGTTACCTGTTTTATTGATGCAGTTGCTCATGGGGAGAACCCCCTTTGGCGGTGCTGCAACGCCTATTCAAAAGCACCTTAGCTTAATGCTAATAGCTGATAGCTGAACGCGCACGCGTGCGCGTAGCGCATTAGCTGACCGCTGAATGCTTACTCCGACTTTAGTCTTTCAAAGAAATTGTCCCGTTAACTCCCACGTCCACTTTCCGATTGGATTGCTATTTTATTATGAAGCTCACCACTCGTGGACACTACAGTGTTAAGGCACTACTAGATCTGAGCCTAAGACCAGGGTATGGACCGACATCGGTTAGAGCGATCGCTAAACGGCAAGGTCTACCAGCTCCATATCTAGAAAAACTACTGATTGAGATGCGCCGTGCTGGCTTAGTCAAGTCAGTTCGTGGAGCTCAAGGAGGCTATCAATTAGCCCATGAACCCACACAAATTTCCCTCGGCAAAATCCTAGAAGCAGTGGGTGAAACCATCGAACCACTACCCCACCATACCCCAGACGCTGGTCAAGCCGAAGACTGGGTTACATTTACACTTTGGCATCGTTTGCATCAAAAGCTTAAAGAAGCATTGTACACTATAACTCTTGCCGATCTTTATTATGATGCCCGTAGTTGGCAAGCCGCTATGGGAGAAGAAACCAGTTTCGTTGTTTGAATCAATTTTTCGTCAGCATGAAAAAGAGTAACGAACCGATTACTTATGAGGGAGGCTGTCATTGTGGCGCTGTCCGCTTCCGGGTAATTGTCAACAAGCATGAGGCAATTGATTGCAATTGTTCGATGTGTAAAAAAAAGGGCATCTTACACCTGATTGTCTCCCCTGAGCAATTTAGCTTACTTAAGGGATATCAAGTGTTGACTAGTTATACCTTCAACACTCACACAGCGAAGCACACATTCTGCCAAATCTGTGGGATTCATCCTTTCTATCGACCCCGTTCTCATCCCAATGGGATTTCTGTCAACCTACGTTGCCTTGACGGTGATGTTCTATCTCAATTTAGCATTGTCCCTTTCGATGGGGCTAACTGGGAAGAGAATGTCGATAAAATTAGAAAGTAGTGGTTCAAATCCTGGGTAATAACCATACTAATGGTGTCATTTTGCTGCTGGCGGCTAGTCTGGATTATCTGATCGGTGATCCTTGGGGTTGGGTCCATCCAGTGCAGGTTATGGGCTGGGTAATCTCTCACTTCACTCAGTTAGCAATTCACCTCTGGCAGCAGCCTTGGCAACGACGCTTAGCAGGAATTGGGTTGGGTATTGGACTAATTATTGGGAGTGGAGTAGCTGGATGGTTTATTGTCCTCCTAGGAATCTGGCTCAATCCCTTTTTGGGTATAGGCATAGGAACTATCTTGCTAGCCAGTTGTTTTGCGGGTCGCTCTCTTCGAGCAGCAGCAATGGATGTATTACAGCCTTTAACTGCTGGAGAATTAAAATTAGCCCGTTCTCGATTAAGTCAATATGTTGGTCGTGATACAGAAAATCTTTGTGAGTCGGAAATCCTACGAGCTGTCCTAGAAACGGTGGCGGAAAACACTACCGATGGGGTCACAGCCCCTCTGTTTTATGCCATTGTTGGAGCGTTGATTCCTGGGGTTGGTAGTGTTCCTCTTGCCTTAGCTTATAAAGCTGCCAGTACTTTAGATTCGATGGTCGGTTACCGGCGAGAGCCTTACACGAATTTAGGTTGGTTTAGTGCTAAATTTGAAGATTTACTAACCTGGATACCCTGTCGATTAACCGTATTGACCCTAGCCTTGATGTCTGGAAAACCTCAGCAGGTCTGGCATCTGTGTCGCCGTGATGCTATTGCTGATCCCAGTCCTAACTCTGGCTGGAGTGAATCGGCTTTTGCTGTGATTTTGGAGGTTCAGCTGGGGGGGACTAATTTTTACAGTGGTGTTGTCAAGCAAAAACCCTTATTAGGGAAACCTACCTACGAGATCACACCAGGCAAAATTGACCAAGCCTTAGAGCTGACACGTTATTGCTTTTTAATTTGGCTGGGGATAGGGTTGGTTTTTTGTCTAGTCCAATATGCGATCGCTTTACACAACCTGATCGTTTAATCAGGCAATTATTTTTTTTTGCTTAAATTTTCCCCTATGGTAGGAAATTGTATTATAACCTTTTTCCAGCCATCTATTTGGCGTTGCTGAACAAAAGAATGACATCAAGTATAGTTGGGTCAGTTACCGATTACCGATTACCGATTACTGATTACCCTTGGGTCTTCCAGCTGATAGCAAAGCCATCAGTTTTCCCCCAACTTTAGGGGGAATTGTGATCATAATTGCCTCAAAACTTAATAAAACTTAAAAAAGGAGAAAAACGTGGAAGTACTTGCTTACACTCATTCCTATGAATCCTATGAAGAAGCAGTAGGTATTGATTGTGATCTAGATCTAAGAGAACTCAACCTCAACTGGTTTAAAATTCCCAACACTGCTTGGCTCGGTTTGGTAGGATGTGCGGTCTGGTTAGCGAGTCTGAGTGTAACGGCTCCAGTGTTTGCGGCTTTGGAAACAGGGATCAAAGTCAAGACAAGTGGTGGTTGCTTGACTGCACGCAAAGGTCCTAGCGATACTTCCGCAGCTGTTGTCTGTGTTAGCAATGGAGCTGTACTCAAACCTGTGGTTGCTACAAATGGGAATTGGTTGCAGCTCAGCAGTGGCAATTGGGTTTATGGTCCTTACACTACCTCTCGATACTTTAATGGCAGTGATCAAGGGGGTGGCGGTAGTCCGATTTTGGAATCAGGAATCAAAGTCAAGACTCCCAATGGTGGGTGTTTGAAAGCACTCACTGGTCCTGGCACTGGTCAGCTTGTTGCTTGTGTCCGCAGTGGATCTGCACTCAAACCTGTGGTTGCTACAAATGGGAATTGGTTGCAGCTCAGCAGTGGCAATTGGGTTTATGGTCCTTACACTACCTCTAAATTATTTGATGAAAGTAGTGAAGGGGGTGGCGGTAGTCCGACTTTGGAATCAGGAATCAAAGTCAAGACTCCCAATGGTGGCTGTTTAAAAGCACTCCCTGGTCCTGGTACTGGTCAGGCTGTTACCTGTGTAAGCAGTGGCTCTGTACTCAAACCTGTGGTTGCTAAAAATGGGAATTGGCTACAGCTGAGCAGCGGCAATTGGGTCTATGGTCCTTACACTACCTCTAAATTCTTTTAATCTTAATCTTGATACCACAGAACCTACCCAGTAACTCTACTTGTAAGGTGCGTTATTAACGCACCTTACAAGTATAATTACCTCTCAAACCGGAGGCTATTGAGAACATTGATCACTTCTGCTTTAGTCATTCCGGGACGAATTTCTGGTCTATATAGCATTTCTATGACAGCTTGATCAATCTCAGCATATTCGGTCGTATCAGTCCAGCCTTGGAAAAATACACTATTTCTGTATTTATAGGAATCCCTCATCAGTCCTATAGATTGGGTGAGCTCTTCTCGGATTAGGTGAGACCGTGCCTTTTGGGTAATACTAGTTGTAGAAATCATAATTCTTGACTTATAAATAACTTGGTTATTCCACCAAGTGCGAACAAACCCAAAATTGACCGGTCGATAGTATGGCTCATAGCGACGAAACTCGTATTCGGGAACAAAATAAATCTTGAGATTGGGATTATTATCATCAAAATTTATTTGAATTGAACCTTGGGTAATCGTATTTATTTCATCAATAACGGTTGACAAAGTCTGCCAATCTTCAGGGGTTGGCAAGCCGATAACCTTAATCCTCAGATTTTTGTCCCATTTTTTGATAGTAGGATTGGAGGAGCCGTATTCCGAGCCTAAGGCAATTTCTAAAAAATAATCAATTTGAGCTTGAGTATAGTTTCGGTTGTCAATTGATTGGAGAGTCGGTTGTGTGCTACTTAGCTCATAATTATTCCCATAAGTGGGTGGTTGATAGGTAGATGGGATCAAAAAACCTAAGAAACTCAGAATAACAGACTTGACGATTGGCAAACAAAAATTACGCATGGTCACTCGCTTCGCTCCAATTCAAAATTATCAATTCAAAATTCAAAAATACCCCAGGAATTAATTCGAGGCATTGAAACATCGCTTCGCTCCAATTCAAATAGTCTTTTTCCATAAATGAATTCAGGGGCTTGTATCCTTAGGTTCATAAGCGAGGGGGTTTTGGCACAGTGATGATCAGCGATCGCATCACTGTGGAGCGCCGATCACAAAAAAAACCCCAGCAGTCAGCTGGGGGCAATTATCCAGGAGATTTACCTTTTGAGGGTAATTATCGAGTAGATTTACTTTGATCACATCCGTTATAACTCTTAAATCCAGCAGGAAATTGACTAGCTCCGGAAAGATTTCATGGTTGGGCTCAAAAAACCGAAGAGACTCAAAATAACAGACTTGAGGATGGGCCAACAACAATTAGGCATGGTCATCCCCTTTGGAATTAATCTAGAGCGTCAGGTTGCTCAGAGGGGGTTTTGGCACAGTGATGATCCGCGATCGCATCACTGTGGAGCGCCGATCACAATAAAAACCCCCAGCTGTCAGCTGGGGGCAATATCCAGGAGATTTACCTTTTGAGGGTAATTATCGAGTAGATTTACTTTGATCACATCCGTTATAACTCTTAAATCCAGCAGGAAATTGACTAGCTCCGGAAAGATTTCATGGTTGGGCTCAAAAAACCGAAGAGACTCAAAATAACAGACTTGAGGATGGGCCAACAACAATTAGGCATGGTCATCCCCTTTGGAATTAATCTAGAG
>NZ_JAAHFZ010000038.1:0-34975 GCF_010672795.1 Moorena sp. SIO1G6 | reverse complement strand
GGAAATTGACTAGCTCCGGAAAGATTTCATGGTTGGGCTCAAAAAACCGAAGAGACTCAAAATAACAGACTTGAGGATGGGCCAACAACAATTAGGCATGGTCATCCCCTTTGGAATTAATCTAGAGAATTGGGTTGCTCTATAGCAATAAGCGCGCGGGTATTTACAAATAATGGTGAGGGATAAATTCCTAAAAGCTTTGTCAAACTTGGCTTTTCTCTTCCGGTCTTGATGCAGTCGCTCACGCCTGCATCAAGACCAGGCTAAAAAATGTAGTTAATAATACTCTTAAGCCTCGAAAACTACTTTTTACCTATTCCTTGTTTAAAACTTCTGAGGCGATCCGATCACTGTGCGACGCGATTACAATAAAAACCCCCAGCTTACTGCTGGGGGAAATATCCAGGAGATTTACCTTTTGAAGGTAATTCTCCTGGATATTTACCTTTACCACATCCGTTATAACTCTTAAATCCAGGATGAAATTGACTACATCCGGAAAAATTGCTAAAAGATTGCTCCTTAAAGATTGATCATTGTTGGGATCAAAGATATTACCTGGGAATTGGTGAAGGAGTGATCATCTCAAGGGGTGATCGGGTAAAGGGATGATCGGATCAGCAGTTATGACCGATGAAGGCAACTGGGGATGACTTGGGCAAGAGTGATGTCTATTAAGATGGTAGTGTTATGAACACAATACAAATATTGCTAGATAACTGGCTATCATAAAAAAAAATTTGGTAGGAAAGTGATGGAAAGCTTAGTCTGCGTTAATCTTGCCGAGTCCTATGAAGACGCGGATAATTTTCAGTGGCAAGATGATAATGGTTTAATTCGATGGTTGGATGGGCTAAACAGTCCCACTATTCCTAGTTCAGCTTGGATCAAGATTAGTGCGATCGCAATTGCCCTAACCATCCTCAGTACCGCTGCTCATGCCAGTGCTAAAGTACTTCAAAAAGGCAGCCGTGGAGCACAGGTGACTTCTCTTCAGAAAGAGTTGGCAGCGGCTGGCTTTTATAAAGGTCGGATTACTGGCAACTATGACATATTAACCCAGTCTTATGTTGCTATCTTTCAGCAAAAGAAGGGACTACCAATAGATGGTGTGGCTGGACCAAAAACCCTAGCAGCCTTATATAAAACTGCTGGTACTGATATTCGTCTCCCAAGCAACACACAGCTGAAACGCGGTAGTAGAGGAACGGTAGTCAGCGATCTACAAAAGAAGTTGACAACCTTGGGATTTTTTAATGGTCCGATCACTGGCTATTACGGGCGCATGACCCAAGCAGCGGTAATTAAATTTCAGCGAGCCAAGGGATTACCTGTGGATGGCGTTGCTGGACCAAACACATTGTTCGTAATTAATGGTGGTTCTATCAAGAACGCCACTGAGTTACGGCGAGGTAACAAGGGAACTGCTGTGACCAAACTGCAACAGCGGATGAGGGAGTTGAAAGTCTACAACGGTCCAGTAACTGGATTCTACGGTCGTTTGACTGAGGCAGGGGTCAGAAACTTCCAGCGTAAGAGGGGACTACCAGTCACTGGTATTGCTGACTCTCGTACTTTGTCAGACTTAGCCAAAAATCCTAATGATAAGGATAATCTTACCAACGTGACTGAGTTGCGACCAGGCAGCAATGGCCAATCAGTGACAAAACTGCAAAATCGCCTTGCACAGTTGGGATTCTACAAAGGGCCAGTCACAGGATACTATGGTAAACTAACTGAGACTGCAGTCAAAGAGTATCAGCTTTCTCGGGAACTGCCAGCAAATGGCATTGCTGACTCTCGTACCTTATCAGCACTACGGGGCAATTCTTCTGGAATTGCCGTTGCTGCTAGCATCATTACTCCATTAAAACGAGGTAGTAGTGGCACAAGAGTGAATAGCCTTCAGAATCGCTTGATTTACCTAGGCTACTATAAAGGATTAAAAGATGGCGTATTTGGACCAGCCACAGAGGCAGCCCTGAAGCGATATCAACGGGACAAAGGCTTATTTCCCAATGGAATCGCTGATGCTAAAACCTTTTCATCTCTTTCTCCACGGTGATAGGTTTACATCTGGTATAATCTCAAAACCTTGAAAGCCCCGTCCCCCCCTAACTATAGGAGTGTGGGCGGGGTATCCTGCTGAAATTTTTAATAAATCAGGATGCCTACTCAAACCATTGAAATCCTATCAGCTGAAGAACTGCGCCGTACAGTAAATCGTTTGGCATCTCAAGTGATCGAACAAGTGAGTGATTTGTCCAAACTAGCACTGGTCGGTATATATACCAGAGGTGTTCCTTTAGCTCAGTTGCTAGGACGTCAGATTGAAACCCTAGAGCAGGTCAGTGTGCCAGTGGGAGCGTTGGATATCACCTTTTATCGGGATGATCTCGATCGAATTGGCATTCGCACCCCAGCAAAAACAGATATTCCCTTCGATCTTGATCGTAAGATAGTGGTGTTGGTGGATGATGTCATTTATAGAGGACGTACCATTCGTGCTGCTCTAAATGCGGTGCTTGAGTATGGTAGACCCCAAACGATTAAATTATTAGTGCTAGTAGACCGAGGACATCGGGAACTGCCGATTAGTCCAGATTTTACCGGCAAGCTACTCCCCACATCCGCCGAAGAACAGGTAAAGGTTTATCTAAACGATAATGATGGTCGGGATGGAGTGGAATTAATTAAAGTAATTAGCGCCTGAATCATGATCAGATTGCTCTTATTTTCCAAATTATTATGACCCAAACCCAACAGCGAAAGGCTGACCACATCAGGATTTGTCTCGATGAAGATGTTCAATTTCGTGCCAATACCAATGGACTTGAAAGGTACCGCTTCACTCACTGTTGCTTACCAGAACTAAACCGCAGTGAGATTGACATATCTACCACATTTCTCGGGAAATCCTTGGGAGCACCATTGTTGATTTCCTCTATGACTGGTGGTACTGAACAGGCAAAAACGATTAATTTTCGTCTGGCTGAGGTTGCCCAACATTACAAACTAGCCATGGGGGTTGGTTCTCAGCGAGTAGCTGTGGAAAAACCCGAGGTTGGTCATACCTTTGCGGTGCGCTCCCAAGCTCCAGATATTATCCTATTTGCCAACATCGGTGCGGTTCAGCTGAACTACAGTTATGGACTAGAAGAATGCCAAAAGGTGGTTGACCTGTTAACAGCAGATGGGCTGATTTTGCACATCAATCCCTTGCAGGAGTGCATTCAAGCTAACGGGGATACTAATTTCAAGGGTTTACTTGACAAAATTAATGGTTTATGCAGTAAGTTAACGGTACCAGTGATTGCTAAAGAAGTGGGTAATGGCATCTCAGCCGGTATGGCCGAGAAGTTGCTGGAGGCTGGTGTTACCGCTATTGATGTCGCTGGTGCGGGGGGCACCTCTTGGGCAAAGGTAGAAAGTGAGCGAGGATTAACCGCTCATCAGCGTCGGTTAGGACAGACCTTTGGTGACTGGGGTTTACCAACCGCTGAGTGCATTACCAGTATTCGAGCCATTGCCCCCGACATTCCCCTAATTGCATCTGGGGGATTGCGCAATGGTTTGGATGTCACAAAAGCGATCGCATTAGGAGCCGATATTGCTGGTCTAGCATTACCATTCCTGCAAGCAGCAGCTGAGTCAGTAGATGCCGTTGATGCCTTAGTGCAACTGTTGATGGCAGAAATCACTACCGCTCTATTCTGCACCGGTAATGCTACTTTGTCTGATCTCAAGGAATCCGACACTTTGAAAAAGTTAGGATAGTAATAATAGGGAATAGGGAATCGGGAATCGGGAATCGGGAGTAGGGAATAGGGAATAGGGAATAGGGAATAGGGAATCGGGAATCGGGAATCGGGAATCGGGAATCGCCCTTAATCCTTAATCCTTTATGCTTAATCCTTAATCCTTAATCCTTAATCCTTAATCCTTTATGCTTAATCCTTAATCCTTAATCCTTTATGCTTAATCCTTAATCCTTAATCCTTAATCCTTAATCCTTTACCAAATGCGTCAATTTCTCCAACAAACTTTTGCCAGCCTAGTAGGAAGTATTGCCGGTTTAATTCTATTTTTTAGTTTAGCTACTAGTGGATTCCTGTTTCTACTGATTGCAGTAGCATCCAAAGATACAGGGCCACAGGTTCAAGATAAATCAGTGCTGGTGTTTGATTTATCGGTCAATATCAGCGATACCAATCCTACCTCAAGCACCAGTGAAGTGATTGAAGAGGTGTTATCGGGTCAACAAACCAATATCATCCCTTTGCGCAAGGTCCTCGATACTCTAGATAAGGCAACTAAGGATAAGCGCATTGTTGCCCTCTACCTCGATGGATCCGCATCTAAAACTGTTGGCAACACTGGCTTGGCAAATCTCAAGGAGGTAAGGGAGGCTCTGGAGCGTTTCCGAGCTGCTGGGAAAAAAATTATTGCCTATGACGTGGATTTGGGAGAACGAGAATACTATCTTAGCTCGGTTGCGGATACGATAATTCTTAACCCGATGGGCGTTGTAGAAATCAATGGCTTGAACTCTCCCCAACTTTTTTTGACCGGAGCTCTCCAAAAGTATGGTATAGGTGTTCAGGTGGTTCGAGTTGGCAAGTATAAGTCCGCAGTTGAACCGTTCTTGCTCAAACAGCTGAGTCCTGAAAGTCGGGAACAGACTCGAGAATTGTTAGATGATCTTTGGGATGAATTTTTGACAACAGTGGGGAAAAGTCGTGAGATTACTCCCAAGACCTTGCAAGCGATCGCTAATACTAAAGGGATGTTGATCGCATCAGAGGCCAAAACTCAAGGTTTGGTGGATCAAGTTGGATACTTCGATGAGGTGATTGCTACTCTCAAGGAGCTTACTGGAGAAAAGAAAAAGGATAAATCGTTCCGGAAAATTAAGCTGGCTACTTACGCTAGAGCGAAAAGTCCTTACTCTAAAAATCGCAAGTCTAAGCATAAAATTGCCATAATTTATGCCGAGGGTAGCATTGTTGACGGTCAGGGAAACTTTGAGCAAGTGGGGGGTGAACGCTTTGCTAAACAGCTGCGCGAGCTACGGCTGGATAAAGATATTAAAGCAGTAGTGCTAAGGGTTAATAGTCCTGGTGGCAGTGCTACAGCCTCTGAGATTATTCAACGGGAAGTGCGGCTTATCCGTGAGGAAAAGCCAGTGATTGTGTCGATGGGCAATGTGGCAGCTTCTGGTGGCTACTGGATTTCTACCTATAGCGACCGAATTTTTGCTGAGCCAAATACTATCACTGGTTCTATTGGTGTCTTTGGTGTACTTTTTAATATCCAAGAATTAGCTAACAACAATGGTCTGACCTGGGATATTGTACAAACAGGTTCTTTAGCCGATATTCAAAGTACTGTCCGTCCCAAAACAGACCAAGAGTTGGCAATCTACCAAACCATGGTTAATCAGATTTATGACCAGTTCATTGACAAGGTAGCAGAGTCACGTAAATTGCCTAAGGGCAAGGTTAAAGACATTGCTCAGGGACGGGTTTGGTCAGGTATAGACGCCAAGCAGATCGGTTTAGTTGATGAGATTGGGGGTATTAATGATGCTATTAAGCATGCAGCTAAGCAAGCTAAGTTAAAGGATGATTGGAAAGTAGAAGAGTATCCAAAAATTCCTAGTTTCGAGGAAATGATTCTGAAGACCCTGAGTAATGATGTTAGGCTCACAAGCCGACAATTACCTGAGCCACTAACTACAGAATTGCTGAAGCTAAAAGAGGATTTGGCAATTTTAACAACCTTGAATGACCCGAAGGGGATTTATTCTATTTTACCGTTTAACTGGCGGGTAGATTAAGGGTTGAACGCGATGGACGAAGTCCCGCTTTCAGCGAACGCGTGGCCTTTAGGCCAAGGTTGTCTGTCAGAATGCAGAATGTAGAATTAAGAATGTAGAATTCCAAATTCTACATTCTGCATTCTACATTCTTAATTCAAAACTATTGGAAATTGAGCTTCTTTAAAGTTTTTTAAGATTCAGCTAGAAATCGAAAGCAAAACTTCGCTGACCTAATCGTCAAGAAACTACTAAAGTCTCAATCATTGCTTCACATAGCGCTCCATTCAAAACTTGATCGAACCTAACAAACATTGGAGAACTATTGAGTTCCAAAAATACAAGTTGTTTGGTGTGTGGATCGGTTTTGAAGTCAGCCGCCCCAAAATCCATCTGTAAAGCGACCATTAATTTGCGTAGCAACTCTACTTCTTGGGGAACTGTTTCGAGTGGAATCACCTCAGCATCTGGTTTAACCCGATAATCTAGATGCTGACTACGGATTTCAAAAGCAAAGGCATGATTCCCTACCACATAGATCCGTACTTCTGGCGCTACTAAACGATTTTGGACAATGGCTGGCATCGCAGCACAACCATTACGAAACTGGATAGAGGAGTACAATTGCTCTAGGGAATAACAAAAATCACCCCCAGCAACGGGTTTAGCAATCGCACTCCCCGCAGAATATTTTCCCAATTCCTCAGCTTCGTTAGTGATCCAAGTATCAGGGGTTTGCAAACCTAACTGTTGCGCTAGGATCAGCATTGCTGGCTTATTGCCAACTGCAGGAACATGGTGACGATTGAACAACCGGATATGGTTTTGGGATAGCAACCAACCATAGAAGGTTTGATACCAACCCGATGCCCGTTGTGATGCCCCAGACTTCGGAGCGTTAATATTACCAAAAACGTCATACCGAATAAAAGCTCCGGTTACAGACAGAACTGGAGCCTCAACTCTGGGATGCCTTTGGGTAAGATGCCATGAAAATTTCGGACTTTCTTCTTGCCCATGGCGTAAATCGCAAATCGGGACTTGTTGACCTTGAGCAACTTCAATCAACCGAGTCAGATTTGGATCTAACTCCCCACCTGCAACAAGCAAACATCCACCATCTGCTGATTTAATCATTAGTACCAACCAAATGGACTACTCTCTTCACCCAGTGCTAGAGTTGTTGGTCCTTCCTCTCCTATTGCCTGTGTAGTCGGTTGAGCTTCCTCTCCTACTGCCTTTGTAGTCGGTTGAGCTTCCTCTCCTACTGCCTGTGTAGTCGGTTGAGCTTCCTCTCCTAATGCCTGTGTAGTCGGTTGAACTTCCTCTCCTACTGCTAGTGTCGTAACTTGAGGGTCTTCCTCTCCTACTGCCTGTGTAGTCGGTTGAGCTTGTGTAGTAAATCGAGGATCTTCCTCACCCAATGCTAGAGTTGTTGGTCCTTCCTCTCCTATTGCCTGTGTAGTAAATCGAGGGTCTTCCTCTCCGTATGCCCGTGTAGTTGGTTGAGGTTCTTCCTCTCCTAGTGCCTGTGTAGTTGGTTGAGCTTGTGTAGTAAATCGAGGATCTTCCTCTCCGTATGCCCGTGTAGTCGGTTGAGGTTCTTCCTCTCCTAGTGCCTGTGTAGTAACTTGAGGGTTTTCCTCTCCCAATGCTAGTGTCGTAGGTTCCTCTTCTCCTACTGCCAATGTCGTCGGTCGAGGGCTTGACTCGCCAGGCTTGAGGAACTCAGCAGCGTGAACCGTAATACCATTGATTCGGGCAGAAACAATTACCGCATCTGCACCATTGGTAGGTTTAAAGTCAACACAAGCCGTGATTGGCGTCAGTCTTGGAAGACTAATACCTGACGGTTTATCAGCATCAAAACTGAATTCTAGGACAGAATCATCTGGATTGGGGTCTGCTGAGTTGTCTAACCGGGGATTTGTCCAGCCAGAAGTGGCAGCAAGCCCATCTGCTTGAATACTGAGTACAAGGGGAGACTCACTTACCTTAATTACAGAAACTTGCGAAACACGGAAAACTTTCATCCTGCTACCTATTTTATCCAGATATATCTAAAAATTATTGATCATGAGTCATAAGTAACCTTATATCGTTTGATGCAAAGTACATTTGACTCAAGTATCCATAGGAATTTATATCCTTTTTGTTTCTAAATAAGATGAGGCGTTATAAAAATTTAAGCATTATACTCAAATCTTGCGATCGCTCTTTTCCACTACTTGTCTGGAGCCGTCCCCTCACAACCTGCATCCCATAACCTCGGCATAATCTAGCTTTGAAGCACTTGTGTCAGGCAGTCAGGGGTGAAGGTTGTTTGCCCAAAGCGATTCGGTGTAGGGTAGGGTTAAATGTGAATTACACTCTTTCCCCCGTTCCCGATTCCCTGTTCCCGATTCCCTGTTTCCGATTCCCGATTCCCGATTCCCGATTCCCGATTCCCGATTCCCGATTCCCTCTTAAAACCGATACTTGCGAATCTGCTGTTGAGAATCTTTACTTATCAGCGCCCAGATTCCGATTGGTAAAGCATTCCCTTGAGCATCCACCTTAATTTCCATCACAATTGGTGGTGGTGATATCGGTAGGTTAGAGTTCTCTTGCCTAGCACTATTTAATTCTTCATTAATTTGTTCCCGTTGGTCTTCTGGCATATAGTAAGTTTCCAATCCGTACTCAATCGAGCCATAGTTAGCAACACCTTTGAGGGGAATCTGATTAGCTGGTAGTCGGAAAGGTAATTTGGCACTTAAGCCTACTGGTTTCCAGGGTATTGGTAGTTGAGTTGAGTTGGATGAGTCTGGTGCTTCTAAAATTAGGTAAAAACGGGTACCAGGCTTGATAAAGGTTACCTTGTTGCCATTAGGTTGTTGCTTGGGCAATTTTTGCCAGCCAGGAAGATTGCGTAAGTTGTCCTGATTAGAGATATCGTATCTTAGAGTTTGGGAATAGCCTCGCAAAAGTTCGTAAGGGTCTACTGGCGCTGTCTGAAGGATGACAGTTTTTCCAGTCACTGTAGTGTAAATTGCCTGGGTGGGAACAGTAATAATTAGTGCGGTTTGAAATAAAAGAGGTACCCAGAATCGCCAGCTTGGTATAGGACGGGAATACTCAGAATTAATGCTCATAAGTCATAATTTATAATTCATAAATCATAATTCAGACTTCAAATAGCGCTCAAACCATAGTCCAGCACCAATAATACCTAGCCCACAGAGGAATAAGACTATGGATTTGACTAATAAACCAGTATCGTACTCCAGCATCCGGGTCAAAATTTGCAGCGTCAGTAGCACCATGCCACCCCAGAATAAACCTCGTTTCCCCTCTGCTAGTCCGGCGCGGATTAAACCGATGACGATTAGGAATAAAAGCAGATTGAAGATGAATACGGCTAATATGGGTAGAATACCAATACTGAGATGCCAATAGGGAACTAGGGCGCTGATCACAATCATAGTAGCCACAACCTTAGTTGTTGAGTCCACTCGACGCAACAGTTTTATCCACGCCCAGATCGTTAAGCTACCTAAAATGACACTATCAATCACGGCAGGTTCCAAGAGTATTGAGGTGACGTCAACTAGGGGTTTGACTGATGGTGAACTATCCCATAACACGTGGAAAGACAAAAAATAAAATGATAGGCTGAGGAAAGTGATCCCAAGGGTGCGGGCTGTGCGATTAAATTCCTGGAGGTTGGGCTGAATTGTTCCCAGGAAATCCCCGTATGACCATAACAAGGCTGGTGGTAGGGCGCATGCGATCGCAGCAATCCAAGCAGGATTTGGCCATAGCTCGAAGTTGATCAAGTTCCATTCCAGGCCAGCAACTACTGCGATCGCACTTAAGCGAAACATCCATCGTGAACGGCACCAGTAAGCCAGGGGAATAAACAGTAAACCCGCAAACACTGGCATATGTTGTATGATTAGCCTTAGCCAAGACAACTCTGTGATTGCTAGAAATTCTGGCTGGGAGATTCCTCGCACATACCCTAACCCAATCAAGACCATTGCCAGCATCCCTAATCGGGTCAAGCGTAGGCTATAAGCCATGGCTAAGACTCCTAATCCCCAAATCAGGTATAACTGATAGAGTGGTCCACTGTGGTGGAACATTTGGGACATCAGTGCTATATTGGCTCCTAAAGTCAGGGCTCCTAAAAGTAATAAACCCTGTCCCAAACGGCAATGCCTACCTTGGGTTGGGTCTCGCCATAGATAAAAGCCAGCAATGTTGATCCCGAAGAAGACACTCAGAAGCAAGGTCACTTTCAACCACCGAGACCAGGCTTGCCAGTTGGCTGCCACAAAGGTGATCATGCCCAAGCCTAAGAGAAGACTGCCTAGTACTAGCAAAATTACGACGAATCGATTACGGGCCGCTACTTCCAGGTCACTAAATTGATAGCGTTCCGCTAATTGAGCGTATAGGCCAGCATCAATCAACCCTTCTGTTTGCCATTGTTGTGCTTCAAGACGTAACTGGTGACGAAATTTATCGGAAGGCATCACAACCTATTTTTTAGAGCTTAAGACTTTCATCTGGGAATATACAATGTTATAATCACTAACCGACTGAATGTTTGATTATGTCCATGATATGGTGTAAACATTCTGTAATAATTAGATTAGAGTAAGTAAAAAACTGTTAACTAGAATCGGAGCTAATGGTAAACCAGAGGTCAACGTGTGGGTCGTAGTAGCTCCGAACATGTGGTATATAGGAGTTTTGATTTTACTGCATCCGTCTGTTCAGTTGAGGTTGGTAAGGTACGTCAGAAGATTGTCTAGACGTGGTAAGTGTTCGTCGCTCAAATTTCTCCTTATCCACCCTAGTGACTGGTGTCAACAATTTTTTCCTTTTTTTTTGTTATAGCCCGGAGGTATCTCTAAATGTCTATTCGTCTGTACATAGGTAACTTACCTAAAGAAGAAGTAAACCGTGATGAGCTGCAAGCTATTTTTGCTGAAGCCGGTGACAACTTTAGCACAAAAGTGATTAAAGATCGTAAAACTGGTAAATGTCGGGGCTTTGGCTTCGTCACAGTGTCAACGGATGAGGAGGCTGATCAATTCATTGAAAAGTTCAATGGTCTTATGTTCAAGGATACTGCCTTGAAAATTGAAAAAGCCCTGCCACGATCTAAGAATCAAGAGAAAGAACCATCTAAGGAGAAAGAAAAACCCAATCAGGCATCAACCTCATCTACCAGCAACAATCCTCCCCCTCGCCGTAACAACAACAAGAATAAGTCTAATAAGCGTAAGCATCAACAGACTACATCTGACCCCGGTGGAATTCAACCCGATCCCCGTTGGGCTAAGGAATTGGCAAAGCTGAAAGAACTGTTATCGGCTCAAACCACTAACTCTTAAGTTGGGATACATCTAACTGATTTCCATTACCAATTCTGGTAAGATTAGCCCTACGTCCTACCCGTCAGGGAGGCGTGGGCTTATTATAATTTCTCAATAAAAGATCTAATCACCAAGTGCCTGGGTTTGACCAGTCTGCTGATAGTACTGCTGATAATACTACTTCAATAGTTCGATATCTGACTCATTCTGGCAGACAGAGAGTCTTTTATTTTTTTTGGTTCATGATCAGTGCCAAATCCCGATAGGTTTATGGTCATTTAAAAGGGAGATCAGGTAATTTTGGATCGTCTGTTACCCAATCGATTTACAATTATCAGTTGTGAACTAAAACTTAAGTTTTAACCACTAACAACCACTAACCACTAACCACTAACGTTGTTATGAGTGCAGAAATTGACCCCATTAAGCTAATGAAACAGGAAGTTGGCAAAGCAGCTGCCAAGCGGGTGCAGTCAGGAATGATTGTGGGGCTAGGCACTGGTTCAACGACTGCCTATGCAATTCAGTTTTTAGGCGATCGCTTAAGCTCTGGAGAGATTAAGGATATTGTAGGCATCCCTACCTCTTTCCAGGCAGAAGTCTTGGCGAAACAGTACGGTATTCCTTTGACTACCCTTGATGCGGTGGATCACATTGATGTAGCGATTGATGGTGCTGACGAAGTTGATCCCCAGAAAAATTTGATTAAGGGGGGTGGCGCTGCCCACACCCGTGAGAAAATTGTAGATTCCCTGGCCAAACAATTTATCGTAGTGGTGGATAGCACTAAAATAGTTGAACACTTGGGGTCTACCTTCCTATTACCTGTAGAAGTTATCCCGATGGCAATCACACCAGTTATGAATGCCATTCAAAAGCTAGGGGGTAAACCGGAACTGCGCATGGGGGTCAAAAAAGCTGGACCAGTGATTACGGATCAGGGAAATATGGTCGTTGATGTTAAATTTGACGCCATTGATAACCCAGCTGAGCTAGAAAAAACTATCAATAATATTCCTGGTGTTCTGGAAAATGGTTTATTTGTTGGGGTTACCGATCTGGTTCTAGTTGGAGAAGTTAAGGATGGTCAGACCGTGATCCGGGAAATTTAACAACTCCAGCACTAAAGCTTGAAGGTGCCGTGGGATTATTGCTTGATAGAAATACTCAGATATTTCTCCCAAGCCAAGGCAATTAACTGTATCTCCCACGGCTTGATTAATTTTTCCGCTAAAGAGTAGTTGATTAGACTTTGTCGAGCTTAGCCACCGGCAGCAAAGGTGAGCATGATCACTGCTGAAAGCAACATACCAGGACTTAGTAACAGAACTAACATCAAAAAATCATGGGATTCCATAATCGTAAACTCTCCTAACTGCTTCTTTACTACCCTAACCTGCGACAAAGGCTAATCCCGGAAAATCAAGAATTTATCAAGAATTCGTAAGCGAAAGGCCTTTGGCCACGCTACGCGAACAGCCGTCAGCCGTCAGCCGTCAGCGAAAGGCCTTTGGCCACGCTACGCGAACAGCTTCAAAAAAACCTCGTTCGCTTGTGGCACAAGCTTCTCCTTTTTCCGGGTTTTCCTCATACCAATTTCCTAATTGCCTGGTAATACTTAGATTTCTTTTACCGGTTTCCCATCCTGTTGGTGGATTCACAATCAATTTTCCTTGGGCAGTTCTTTCTAATCTCAGGTCTCGGTTAGCAGTGGCTAATTGTTCAAACTGTTGGTGACTGACTTTGAGGTCTAACGATGGTGGAACTATTAGCTTGAGTAGGGGTTCTAGTTGACTTGACATAACCGTTAATCCTGGCAATTGAGATGTAACTATAGTTTAGTAGGGTGTGTTAGGGACCGCCTCTCCCTAATTTTCAGCCTCTTCGCCAGTTGGAACAGTCCGTCCCGTAACGCACCACTGAGTCAAACAGCTTTTAGGAGATGCACCCTACTAGTTTCGGTAGATCCCAATTTGATGGTATTTACCCGGCTTTTGAGGGCACTCTAGATAATATAGGATATCAAGGATTATGGAGAACTATAAATAACATGGCTGAATTGGTTTCCGAACCTAAACCAATCCAATCTGTCTACGCATGGTACAGGGAAAAAAAGCTTTATGTAAACCGTCGGTATCAGAGAAAGTTGGTTTGGACTTTGGAAGAAAAGCAAAAACTAATCGAGTCAATTCTTAAAAAATATCCCATACCAGCAATTTTAATTGCCGAGTTAGATGATTCTCGTGAAACTTATGAGATTATCGATGGTTTGCAAAGAATTCACAGTATTATTTCATTCATTGAAAATGCTTTCTACATTGGAGATAAAAATAATAAAAAATATTTTGATTCTCAGTATTTTTTAACGACAAATGATCCAGTAGATGAAGGCTTGTTCGAACCAAACACCAAAGCAAATTCATATCTTGATCACAAAGAAGTTCGTGTGATATTAGACTATAATCTGGCATTTTCAGTAATGCGTAATGCCACAGAAACTGAAGTAAATGATGTTTTTGACAGAATCAATACATATGGCCGTCGTTTAAGTGATCAAGAAAGGCGTCAGGCTGGTGTACAAAATGATTTTTCTAATATGGTCAGAAAAATTGCGTCCATCCTTCGACGAGATCAAACTGATACTGATATTCTGCCTCTGCAACAGATGCGATCTATCAGTATTGATTTACCAAAGACTAAACATGGCTACACTGTTAAAGCTGATGATGTATTTTGGGTGAAGCAAGGTATTCTGAGGTCAACTGATTTGCGAGATAGCATGGATGAACAATGCATCGCGGATATAGCTGCGTGCATTGTAGGTAAAAGAATGATTGAGCGATCAAAAGATGCTCTTGATAAGATTTATCAAGAAGGAAGCAGTGAATCAGAAAGAATTTTGGCTGCTCTTAAAGTATATGGCAGTCAAAAATTTGCCGACGAATTTAAATACTGTGTTGATAAAATTATTATAATCTGCAAGGAAGGAAAATCTGAAAAGTTAAGAGATATTGTTTATGGAAAGAAAAGAAGTAATGCTTTTCCATCTGTTTTTGCTATTATTATGATTGGATTACACGAATTAATTGTTAAAGAAAGCAAAGAGATAACTGATTATTCAGGTATCAGGGAAGCAATTTTTAACCTGGCTACAATAATAGACACAACCCGGACAGCTACGAAAGCTGAAGAGCGGCGTAAGAATGTAGACATAGTCAAGGAATTAATTGGAGGCTTTTTTACTGAAAAAGAAAATAAAAAAAAGATTTATGAGACTCCTTCAATAATTGATATTGAATCTATGTTGAATAGAGCAGAAATCGAGCTACCTAACCATGAACTAAAACCGGGACTTCTTTCACTTGAGAATCATCGATATATTGATGAAAAGCTTATTAAAAATGTGATCAAAACAATCTGTGCAATCGCGAACAATGGTCTAGACAAAACTGGAAAAATAATTATTGGAGTGACTGATAAAAAGACCGATGCCGATCGAATTAAAGAGCTCGATAATATAGAGTGTAGACAGATTGGAAAGTGGTTTGTCGCTGGTGTAAATCGAGAAGCTAAAGTCCTAGGTATATCAGAACAAGAATACTTCTCAAAATGGAAAAACGCAATAAAAAAATCTGATTTATCTCCATCACTTAGGGACTCAGTGCTATCAAATCTGGATTTCAATCCATTCGATGGCTTAGGTCTTATCCTTATTAATATTTTGCCCCAGAAGGAACTGTCATATGTTGGAGAAGAACTATACTGGCGTAATGGTGATGCCACTGAACTAGCAAAAAATGCCAAACAGATTGTTATGTTGGGGAACCGCTTTTAAGACTTAGATAGCTTTAGGGGCGACATGGGGATACTCTTAAACCGTCAATGTCTGTAATTGTACCATTGGTTCGGTATCCCCAGGAAACAGGGGAAGCGGAAAAGAGGGAATGCGATCGCTTAAACTAAATGGATAGCACTAATTCACCTTAGGGGCAATCAATTCCTGACCCGCCTGATCAAGGGTGAGTCCCTTAACCGTTTCCTCTAAGGGAGCCTTGCCTCACACCAAATATCAGCTGATATAGCTGATAAAGCTACCTAGTAAATTCCAGAATCGTTTCCCTAGCCAAGCAGATAAAACTCCACAGTAAATGGAGAAGCCTATGCTTAAAAGCATTATGTTGTTCAAAGATATCTCTACATGCCAAAGCCATCGATAGATAGACATGATAGCGATGCCCGCCAGTAATCCGCCAGCCGCACCTGCTGCTGCCTGAGTTAATACTTGTATTGCAGTACGTTGAGTCGTTTCTGTTTCCATAACTAGAGGCTCCTCGTTAGTATTGTTTAAATCCTGCACGGGACACACAGCAGTGTGCCCCCAATCTCAATCTATTCAATTACTTCACCTTGGATGCAATCAATTCCTGACCCCCTTGATAAAGTGTTAATCCGTCAACCGTTTCATCTGCTGACAAATTGAATTGAATCGTGATATCTGCAACCTGAGCCAAGAATTTAGTTTCTGAAACAGCATAAAGGCTAAACGCTTCCTGCCCTGTGGCTTGGGCGAGTAGTTGTTCTTCCTCGACTCGAATAGCGATCTGCATATTAGGGAGTAACTCGTAGGTTCCCACATAGCGGTTGTAAATTGCTGGGTCAAGCTCAACAATCTCGGGCTCACCGGATTCATTAACTGTGACAGTGTCAATATCAACAGTTAATTTTTCTAGTTGAGCTTGTACGTCTTCAGACATCTCAGCTTGGTAACGTCCGCCCAGGTGTTCAGCTAAAAACTTCTCTAATCCAGCTGTCATAGCCAGCGAGTTGATCTCCTTACGGAAACCATGGCCTTCATCGGGGGCAATCAGATATTCCACCGGTCGGCCTAAATCTCGCAATGCGGCCACAATTTGGTCCGATTCCGCTTGCTTAACCCGGGGATCCTTGGCTCCTTGAATTACCATTAGTGGGGCCTGAATTTGGTCGGCGGAAAACAGGGGTGACTGGGCTTTTAGACGGGAGCGATCGCTCGGATCATCGAGATCTCCCAGCCGCAGAGCAAACTTAGCCTTGATCGACTCCCAATAGGGAGGAATTGACTTGAGCAAGGTAATCAGATTCGATGGCCCCACATAGGATACGCCAACGGCATAGATATCTGGTGTAAATGCCAAACCAGCTAGGGTGGCATAGCCTCCATAGGAGACACCAAAAATTCCCACACGCTCCGGATCGGCAATCCCTGCATCAATCAGATACTGGACGCCATCCGTCAGGTCATGCTGCATTGCACCCGTGCCCCATTCGTTGTTACCGGCATTTAGAAAGGCTTTACCATAGCCAGTGGACCCTCGAAAGTTGGGTTGGAGAACGGCGTAACCGCGATTAGCCAGAAACTGGGTAAACCGCTTGTACCCCCACATATCTCGTCCCCAAGGTCCACCGTGGGGCATGACAATCACCGGTAGGTTCACTGGGTCTACCCCCTGGGGCAGGGTCAGATAGGCTGGAATCTCTAGACCATCACGGGCTGTATAGCGGATCGGCTGCATGGTGGCCAAATGTTCCCTGGGCAGCTCTGGCCGATCATCGTAGAGTTTTTCCAGGGTTTGAGTACTACGATCAAATAGATAAGTAGACCCGGGATTCACATCACTCTGGGTTCCAATCAACGCAAAGCGATCATCCAGGGTAAGGGATTGCAACACAATATCAACGTCGGGCAGTTGTTGTTTCAGAAATGCTAGATCAGCGGCTATCTTGTCGTTTTGAGGATAGATGCGGATGCGATCGCTAACATAGGAGGTAGCAATCAACTCATCAGTCGCTTGTGAAAACACTGCACCGCCAAAATCCACCTGGTTTTCAGGATCAACTTCTACGACCTGACTCTGTTGATTTTCGAGATTAAGCAGCTCTAACTGGATTAAATTCCCATCCCGATTGCTGATCAGATAGACCCGTTGGCCATCTTTATGAAAGCGAATGGGGACACAGGTTTCTTCAATTCGACAGGTGTAAACAGGTGTTAATCCATCTTTTTGCACCGCCAGAATCTCATGCCCCCCTTCCAGGGTTTGGCGATAGCCGATGCGCACATTACCGTCTAAATCCGTTGTCCAGAGGGCAATCTTATCGTCATTTTGAATCAACAGCGTCCGCTCGCCTGTTGTCAAATCCAAACGATAGACATCATGAAACTGGGGATTGCGCTCGTTAAGACCGATAATGATGTGGTTGGGAGTCCGTTTAGGAACACTATAAATACTGGCCGTAATCCCCTCTACAGGGGTTAAATCGCGGGTTACCGGGCTAGTCTCACCTAAAGATTTAGCTTCAACCGCATAAATGTGAAAATTCTCATTGCCCCCTTTATCCTGGCCGTAGAGAATGTAACGACCATCGGCGCTCCAAAAGTAAATTATAATTGGGCTTTCAGCATCAGCCGTGACTGGACGAGCAGCTTCCATCGGTTCATCGATGCCCTTAACCCACACATTGATCACGCCGTCTAGAGGTTTTTGAAAGGCCAGAAACTTACCGTCGGGGGAAAGCTGGGCACCCGTAATCTCTGGATCGCCAAAGAATAGTTCCCGCTGAAGTAAAGGTGCTACAGCGGTCTGACTTTCAGCAGCGCTAGCAGTTTTTGCCGTTAGGGGCAGCGGTGGATTGCCAAGGCTAAAACCTATCAAACTAATAGACATCATCAAACCTGCACCAAATTCAAATTGTTTCATGACAAACCGTATTCTCTGAAGAGTTGCTTATAATTCAATATTAAATAGGGCATTTCAAACTGACTATAGCGAAAGGTCATATGGATACATGACTTTTGTCATGGAAATTTATTCATAAATTTCATAAGCTGTAGAAGCAGTCATAAGCATTAAGTAAGCTGATGTCAGCTCGGACAACTCCTCAGGTTTCCACCATTAATCCTTCAATTCCCAAAATCCTGCGCTATGTGGAATGGGCATTCTTAGTCATGGTGACCCTGAGACTGATTTTTCCCATCCTGAATAAATCATTGCCCTATGAGGCCAATAACAGTAACTATCTAGTCTTCTGGGTATTTGGAGTTTTGGCAATTCTGAGCTTTTTCTTTCCAATTCGTCGCCCCATGTGGCAGCGACGAGCCTATATCTTTGCCGAAATTGGCTGTCTGTTACTGACACGTATCTTTACTCAGGTGGGTTTGGATCTCTTTCTGTTTCTATACTTAGCCAAAAGCTGTTTTCTGTTGCGTCGCCGGGACGTTATCATCACGGTGGTTTTAGCCGGTATTGCCTGGCATATAGGTTTTGCGTGGTGGTTTATGAATGCTTTTCTAAGTGATATCTCAAACCCAATTGAAGAGCAGAAAGCTCTTTTTGAAGAGCGAGTAAAAATCATCCAAGAGGCTCCCCAAGTATTGCTTGCAGATATTATTTTCAATAACCTTGTACTCTATATTTCTATGAGCATACTTATTCTTCTGCTCTGTTTAACCTTGGTGGCTGAGTACAGGAGTCGTCAGCAAGCAATCGCCTTAACTCAGGAAGTTGAATTGCTAGCGGCAGATTTAGAACGCACCCGCATTGCTCGCGATATTCATGATTCATTGGGGCATACTTTGACCTCTCTTGATGTGCAGCTAGAATTAGCACAACGACTCTACGAACGAAACTCTAATAAGCTTCAACCAGCGTTAGACACGGCCAAAGTGCTGGCCAGCCAATCCTTACAAGAAGTACGTCGGGCGGTGACCACCATGCGAGAAGAGACCTTTGATCTTAATAAGGCCCTGCCACAGCTGCTGGAATCTTTTACATCCAACCCATCCATAACGGTTAAAAGCAAAATAGATTTGCCCCAGCTGCCGTTACAAACCAATCATCAGCTTTACTGTGTGCTTAAGGAAGGATTGGAAAATATCCGCAAACACAGTCAAGCCCAGGTTATTCACCTCAAGGGATATGCTTCGGCTGATGCGGTTATCCTTGAGCTAAAGGACGACGGTATTGGCTTTGATATTGCTAAACCCACCCAGGGTTTTGGCCTCAGGGGTATGCAGGAGAGAGTTCAGCTGATAGGCGGATCGATACAATTAGATAGCACACCGGGACAAGGCAGCTGTATTCAGATTAGGATACCACGATGATTCGACTTCTATTGGCTGATGATCAACCCATCTTTCGTCAGGGACTGGCGGCACTGTTGTCCCTGGAGGATGATCTCGAGGTGGTGGGTGAAGCCAATCACGGTGAAGAGGCCATTGCCCTCACGGAGAGGTTACAGCCTGACATTATCTTGATGGATGTGCGGATGCCCATCTGCGATGGCGTGCAAGCAACCCGAGAAATCCATACCCGCTACCCCTGGATTCGGATTCTGGTCTTAACCACCTTTGACAATGATGACTATGTGTTCCAGTCTCTTCAGGCTGGGGCGTTGGGATATTTGCTTAAAAGTACTCCAGCACCTAAGGTGGCAGCGGCCATTCGTAGTTTGCATCAGGGATACAGCCAATTAGGTCCTACCATCGCTCCAAAGGTGTTTTCTCAACTGAATAATACCCAACCTGAACGGGAAAAAACAGATTATCATGCTCAATTCAATCAGAGGGAACTACAGATCCTGAAGCTGTTGGGACAAGGTAAAAGCAATCGAGAAATTGCAGCCGCCCTTAATCTGACCGAAGGCACGATTAAAAATCATCTAACTAATATTTTCTGTGAGTTGGATGTTCGCGATCGCACTCAGGCTGCCCTCTGGGCTCATCAGCATCTTTAATGTGCATTAAATTAAACTATTTTATCACTATTTTATCTGGAAAATCATCATAGCAGAGCTTTTTTGGTAAAAACTAAACTGCAACAACCAACCCACGGGATGATTACCTGAGTTTGACGTAATAAAAATAGCAATAATTCCGGAATTTGGACAAATATTTTCTGAATTAAACTATCATATTTTATAGCCGTATAAGTATAGATTAGGACGTTAAATAAACAGCCAAATCAACTCTTAATACGAAATTTTTCGATAGTAATTATTTATTTTATCACTCGATTTTTAATCGAAAATCAATAATGTTCTATTTTCTTTAAATCAGGAGAATAGGGGGGCAAATAGTAAGGTGCGCGCCTCCAAGGGCGCGAGCAATTCCTCGCGCCCTTGGGTAGCACCTGAAGTTAACAACCGGCTGATTCAACTAATTATCGAATTTTTTATCCTCTCTTGGTGCGCCTTCCCTAGGCGTTCGCGGAGCGGCGACCTAGGAGTTGGAAACCTCACGGTCGCACCGCTATGTAAACTAGCTTGTCTGGCTTCTTTTTAGAAATTTTTTCTAGAAACTCTTGCCTTTTTTATTCATCCCTTTCTCGATAACCGTAAGTTTTTTTTTCGGGTATAACCGATTTTTTTTAAGGCAATACCAAAAGTCCTATCACTAATCTTTTCGTAAGCATTCAGCCGTCAGCCGTCAGCCGTCAGCCGTCAGCCGTCAGCTAAAGTAACTCAGCATTATTCCAATGCTTACCTGTTGTCTTGATCCCAAGCGCGAGTGGGGGAAACCACGGCAGCGCGGTCATGGGGGGAACCCCCAAGACCGTAATGGTGCGTTTTCCGTAGGCGAATTTAATTCGCCACGGGTCGCACCTCTGCCTCCCCAAGACCGTAATGGTGCGTTTGACCCGTAATTAAATTCGCCACGGGTCGCACCTCTGCATCGCTTATTCAAAAGCACCATCTGTAGCACCTCAAGTAGCGTGCGCATTAGCTGATAGCTGATAGCTGATAGCTGATAGCTGAATACTTACATCTTTTCTGACCATGCTTCTGCCATTTCATTCTGAGTTGATCTACCATGAGATTGTACAAATTCCCTAAATCTCTCCAAATCAGCTATTTTCGGATTATATCCCTTTTGATAACCCTCTTTTGGCCTATAATCTCCTGTTTAATTTCTCTTTTTTAACCAGATATCAATTGTATTTCGGCTAATTTTCAATAAACGACTAGCTTGAGTTTTTACCATGCCATCGTCGATAGCACTAATCACTTTTTTTCTTAAATCGTAACTGTAAGGAACTGCCATTTTATTAATTTATTAACAAGTCCTGGCTATTTGGCTTTTTGACTATTATGTCCTAAGCTTTGCTTCGACTGCTATATCATATGTTGGAGAAGATCTATACTGGCGTAATGGTGATGCCACTGAACTAGCAAGAAATACCCAACAGATTCTTATGTTGGGGAAGCGCTTTTAAGACTTAGATAGCTTTAGGGGCGACATGGGCTCTAAAAAGCTTACTATATTTTGAGGCTAATGAGCTATGGCTTGATACAGTCGAGAACTTATTTTTGTCCTGATTCACAAATTTTATCGACGATCTCTTGCCCAAGATGCCACATCATCCTCCGACCAAGGCAATGGCGGACTGGTGCTATAGTCAATAAAATACTCGTACCCTAACTGGTCATAAAGCTGATCCACCAATGTCTGTAATTCTACCATTGGTTCGGTATCCCCAGGAAGCAGGGGAAGCGGAAAAGAGGGAATGCGATCGCTTAAATTAAAAAGGTACAAGTCAGCAGTGGGACGGGTATTAGAACGACTGACTAATATCCGATAATGACTCGGATTACTGCTGTTAGAAACAGGCAAGGGTTCCCCATCTCGCAACAGGTCAATTTCTACCAGATGAGTCATACTCTCCAAAATCTGCTGGCGTTTGGCTTCGTATTTAAGACGCCCTTCTCCTCGTTTATTGGCAGGGGAGATCACTTCAATCGCTGTTACCACTTCCTTGGTGGCTACATCTTTAACCTCGATGTAGGATTGTCGCACTTCTTCTCGTAAAGGAACAGCTACCTTAATCGGTTGAACTGACGGTTCAGATACCGCAACTGCTGTAGCCATTGCGACTGAAGCATCTCGGCTTTGTTGAACCGTAACATCTGGTCTACCAATGGCAATCTTCGTTGAGCCAGCAATCTTATAAACCCACTTATCGGTAACCACCCGATATTTAGGTAGCAGTTTAGGAATTAATGCTCTAGCCAAAGCTGCCAGCAATTGATTGTGGAAATCCGACCAATATTCCGGTTGTTCAAGGTAGGGATTCATCCCTGGAAATGGGTTAGGCATATAGCATTTTGATTTGAGTTGTGAACATACTTCCTTAAGGAAAGGCAAGAGGCATGCATGCTAGAGGCAAGAGTTAATCAAGTACAGAGGGATTTTGGGTAAGGATTTGAGCTCTTAAGATTTACGCTATAAATTAGCTCTAAGGATTTCAGCTTACATGTCGCCCCCCAGGATTGCTCTATAGTATAGATGCACCATTATTGTTAACGCAATTACAACAACGTAACATGGTACCATTATCTCTCAGAAGTCTATGGGCTTTTCTGCTGAGCGCGGTTTTGATAATTCCTGCCGTGATGCTCTTCCCCGCTCCAAGCCAAGCCATGGTTAACGCTGAAAGCGGGAGCATACAAAATGTAGAAAACCCCCAAGTAGCACCAATCACTGGCAATCTTAAACTAATTACTACAGCAGCGGGCAATGGAGCAGACACCTTTATCCGAGGTGGTTCCTACTCTAGTAAGAATAATGGAACAAACGGTAAATTAGTCGTCAAGCTTGATAACACCGTCTCTTATAGCCGCAAAACTTACCTCCGATTTGATCTCAGTGAGCTGAATGATGGTATTGATGATGTGAGCCTGAATTTGAGTACGATAAACCTTCCCAACACCAAAGGATCTATTGAGTTTTATGGCTTGAATGATGGAGTAGACGAAAATTGGTCTGAAACCAAAACCACTTGGAATAACGCGCCGGGTAATGATACTTACTCTACCAATTTATTTCTCTCAAACCAAACAACTTACTTAGGGAAACTCCCTGCAGCTTCTATAGCGACAGGAGATTCTTTTAGCTTTAACTCACCTGAGTTACTAGATTTCATCAAAGGTGATACTGATGACATAGTGACTATTCTGATTAATCGTGCAGAATATAAAGCCCCAGATGCCTATATCGTTTTTGCGTCTAAAGAAAGCACTGAGTATAGCCCTCCTACACTAATGGCTACTCTGAAACCTGCTGTTCAAAGCAACCATGAAACTGATACAGCCAATCTTTTTGAGCTTCCCGATTGTGTCAATTCCGATTGTAACTGCTCGGATTTTAAGACTCAGGAAGAGGCACAGGCTGTGTTTAACTACTTTGAGGATGATCGTTTCCGTCTAGATGGGAACAAAGATGGTCTTGCTTGCACCAGTCTGCCCCATGCCAAAGCTCCATAACCTTTAGTCCTCCACGACTTACCAATGTTCTAGATCGCTCTTATTGAAACCAATCCCAATTCTCAGCAGGAGGATTGGGTTTTGGCTCACATTCCGCATTTCAAAGTAGTACCTAGGCACAATTAATGGCATTGCCTATTTATGCGATCGCACCCAACTGTTTCAGGGTTGCTTTCTGTGCCTCAGTTAATCCTGTCACTCCAGTGATATTCATCGCTTCGTAGAGTCTGGGAGCTCTGAGAATTTTCAGGCACTTCCCCGTCTTAGTGTCCCAAAGCCTCACCGTTTGGTCTTGAGAGCCACTAGCTATAATTTGACCATCCCCACTAAAGGCAACAGAAGAGACCAGATGGGTATGTCCGGTGCAAGTGTGGCGGCACTCCCCTGTCGAAACATCCCACACCTTGACAGTTTGGTCGTGAGAGCCGCTAGCGATAGTGTTGCCATCGGGACTGAATGCCACGGAAAAGACCCAATTGTTGTGTCCCCGTAATAGTTTAGAGCATTCACCCGTACTCAAATCCCAGAGGCGTATCGTTTCGTCTGTACTACAACTGGCCAGGATATTATCCTTAGGACTGAAAGCGACGGATTTGACCCGATTACCATGTCCCTGTAACGTTTTCAAGCATTCCCCTGTGCTAACATCCCACAGCCTCACCGTTTGGTCAGTATTGCTACTGGCCAAGGTTTTACCATCACTACTGAAAGCCACTGACCAGATCTGATTAGTATGTCCTTCCAAAGTGCTGACGCAGTCACCAGTACGCTGATCCCAAAGCCTCACCGTTTGGTCAGCACTGCCACTGGCTAGGGTTTTCCCATCACCGCTGAAAGTGACGGAATAGATCCAATCAGTATGTCCGTGCAAAATCCTTAAGCATTTTCCCGTCTTGATATCCCAAAGCCTGATAGTTTCGTCTCTACTGCTACTAGCTACGGTTTTACCGTCAGTACTAAAGGCCACTGAACACACGTGAGCAGTATGTCCGTGCAAAATACTGATACAGCGATCGCTATGATAATCCCATAGTCTGACTGTATTGTCGTTACTGCCACTTGCCAAGGTTTTACCATCAGGACTGAAAGCCACTGGAAATACCCAATCAGTATGTCCCTGCCAAGTTTTCAAGCATTGACCAGTGCCCCAATCCCAAAGTCTGACAGTTTGATCTAAACTCACACAGACTAGGGTGTTACCTTCAGGACTAAACGCCACAGAAAAGATCTGATTAGTATGTCCATGCAAGGTTTTCAGGCAAATACCAGTGTGGTAATCCCATAGCCTGACAGTATGGTCACCACTACCAGTAGCTAGGGTTTTGCCATCAGTGCTAAAAGCCACTGAGTAGACTCCACTACTATGTCCGGTGTGAGTACTAACACAGCTACCAGTCCTAGCATCCCAAAGTCTGACAGTGTGGTCATTACTGCCACTGGCTAGGGTGTTGCCGTCAGTGCTAAAAGCAACTGAGCGTACTCCACTGGTATGTCCAGTACAAGTTCTAACCCAACTACCAGTGCTAGCATCCCAGAGTATTACAGTGTGGTCATCACTGCCACTGGCTAGGGTTTTGCCATCAGTACTAAACGCAACTGATCTCACACAACCGGTATGTCCAGTAAACCTGTTGAGGCATTGACCCGTGTCACCATCCCAGAGTATTACGGTGTGGTCGCTACTACCACTAATCAGGGTATTACCTTGAGGATTAAAAGCAACTGAGAACACTTCATCAGTATGTCCAGTACAAGTTTGCAAGCAGCTGCCATCACTGACTTGCCATAACTTGACGGTATGGTCAGCACTACCACTGGCTAAGGTTTTACCATCCCGACTAAACGCAACAGAGCGTACCCAATTAGTGTGACCCTCACAGATTACCAGTAGTTTACCAGTTTGCACATGCCATAGGCGAATCTGAAAATCTGTATCACAGATTGCCAACATCCTCCCATCTGGACTAAATGCTGCCGATAACATATTCCCTAGGGTTTCAGTAAACACTGAGCCAGCCAAATCACAGCCAGCGAAATTGACATTATGTAATTTCAGTCCCTGTAGGTTGGCTTGCCAAACTGTCAGGCCAGAAAAGTCATAACCGTTTAAATCAATCTGTAATTGATTCAGTAAATTAATAGTATTACCACTGACATATCCCATCTGGAGAGTAGATTTTTTCACCCCAGGAGTCGGGGCGCGCAGCATTGAGAGGATTTCCAGGAGATGATTTTCCAGCTGTTTTGTAGAACCAAAACTAGAGAGTAATTTCTCAATAATCGGTTCTAGAATCAGACAAACTTGAGCATCCCGAACATAGTCAGGGGCGCTGGCTTTGAGTAGGGAGTGAGTGCGGAAGATAGTGATATTTTGACTAATAATCTCTTCAGGAATCTGCTCGATCAGTCGATTAATCATGTATTCCATGACTACAGGTTGTTGGGTAAACCCAGTTGAGGTTTTCTCAATCAATGACCGCCGTTGTAGAGACCCTACAGCTTCTAAAATATCCGTAGCGCATAGGTAGCATACAAAGTCTTCTTGCAGTTCTTCAAGAGAAATGGGTTCCCGATTGATAGCTAGCCAGTACATCAGTTCCTTTTCTGTGGAGGTAAGGCGCTGAAAGTGCCGATCTAGTAAATCCCGAATATCATCAAAAATGAATGAGCCTTCCTTTAAAAAATCCAGAAACTGAGCAATATTGCTATCAAAAAAGTCTCTGACTGCACAGGCTACCATCTTTAAGGCTAAAGGATTTCCGGCATAACGCTCAATTAGGGTCATCCATTGGGTGTCATCCCCAATAAAATGTCCTTTTTCCTTAAAGATTTCCTGTCCGTGGGTTTCTGGTAAACCTTTGAGTGGGAAGCAGCGAACCGGTAAGGCTTCCCCCTCCAGAATGTTCAAGTCTTGAGGTGGCTCCCGGGAGGTCATCACTAGGCAGCTATTGTGGGAAGTTTCCCCAATAGTTCTGAGTAGCTCACCGTATCCAGCATATCCCTCTCGATAGCCACCGCTGCGAGAACCACTTTCGAGGATCGATTCGGTATTATCAAGAACCAGCAGGCAACGGGCCGTCTGTAAATACTGAATCAATCGCAAAATTTTGCCATCCACAGACGATGGTAAATTCGTTTCCTGCTGCACAGACAGAAATTGAATCATGTCTGCCAGGACTTCCTCTAGGGGCGGAGCATTCCGTAGACTGCGCCACATCACAAACTCAAATTTATCCTGTAGCAGATGGGCTAACTTCACAGCCAAGGTGGTTTTGCCAATTCCCCCCATCCCTAGAAGTGCCACCAGGCAGCAGTTGTCCTGTAGAATCCATTCCTGTAGGGTATTCAGTTCCTGCATCCGACCGTAGAAACTCCTCGGTTCTGGAGCTCCACCCCAATCAAGATGTCCAATTCCAGCCAGAGCAGTTGTCGATAGCGCTGTTAGCTCCATCTGATCTATCTCAATCTCATCCGGCTCAACTACCTTTTCCCAATCAAGACCTACAGCACTACAAATGGCCATGAAGGTGTCAGTACGAATTGACTGTCTCCCCCAAAATCGGTTTAAGGTTGCCCTAGAGGTAAATGCACTGGTATACCAAGCTACCGCTGTTTTGTTCCATCTTTTCTGACGTCTAGCTTGGTCTACTAATTTAAGTCCTGATTCAGATGCTCGCACGGAATTCATCATAACTCCACTCTCTTGATTTGCTTAACCCCCAATCCATAAGGTCGATCGCTATGGCACCATCCCTAATCCAGCCACCACTATACCTAACTCTTTAATTTATGGGTGACCAAAAAGGCAGGCAATGTAGAAATGTTATGGAAAGTTATGGAATTAGTTAGGGAAGAGGGAATCTGAGGGAAACATGAGAAAAATCTCAGAAACACAGCATAACTGAAACCACTGAGACAAAAACTGAGACAAACCAGTTTGAGCTCTAGGCTAGCAGAGCTGGTTGTAAAACTACAGTTCCCGACTCCCTACTCCCTCGGTGCGCTTGACTCCCGACTCCGAAGTGCCCTTTGCTATGTAAGTTATCCTGTTGAGTTCAACCTGAGCCAAATCTAAGAAATTCCTGAGATTACTCTAAAAAAAACCAGACAACTCACCTGAGTTCCAGTTACTAAGACAAAAACTGAGGCAAAAACTGAGACTTTCGGTTTGTGAGTGTCAGGCAAGATGGAAATATCGAGATTGAGCTAAGTGCGGTGAAACACTAAAAGTTAGTTTTCCAGTAAGCATTCAGCGTGTCGCGTATCAGCTATCAGCGAACAGCGATTAGCGCTATACGCACGGTTATTGAGGAGGAAACTGTTTTGAATAAAAGAGGTAAGCATTCGTTTAATCTCTGTTACGGAAAGCACCTCAAGTAGCGTGGCCATAGGCCAAACAGGTTTATTTTAAGCATTAGGCTGACAGCACCTCAAGTAGCGTGGCCAACGGCCAACGGCTGACAGGTGACGATTTTGGAAAACACCACATCATGTAATCAAGTCAAAAGGAGTCTCTTATGTCTCTTGGTAAAAATTATCGTTTGGCAAGAATTCTCAAAGGATTAGACAACTATTTTATAGTTCCAATTGACCATGGGTTTACACTTGGTCCGGTTAATGGTCTGGCAAAAGTTCATCAATTCATCAGATCGTTACCGGAGAAAACCATTAGTGCAATTGTTGCTCATCAAGGGATAGCTCGGGCAATCCATCCAGGTTTAATTCAGAAAGATATATCGTTAATTTTGCATCTTTCTGGGTCAACTAACCTATCTCCCGATCCATCTTCCAAACATCTAGTCAGTAGTGTTGAACAAGCCATTAAGCTTGGTGCAGATGGAGTTTCAATTCACGTTAATCTTGGGGCAAACGATGAATACCGTATGCTCAAAGATTTCAGCCAAATCTCAGCAGCCTGTCATCAATGGGGTATGCCATTGCTAGCAATGGTTTATGCACGAGGAGAGAAGATTAAAAATGAGTACGATGCAGATGCGATCGCTCACTCAACCAGATTGGCCTGGGAGCTAGGAGCAGATATTGTCAAGGTGAACTACACTGGCGATGTTCAATCGTTTAAACAAGTTGTTAATGCTGTTGACATCCCTGTTATCGTTGCCGGAGGAGCAAAGAGCAATTCAGATAGCTCGATCTTATCGATGATCAAAGATGCCATCAAGGCTGGCGGTAAAGGCGTTGCTGTTGGTAGAAATATATTTCAACACAGTAATCCCTCATTCATTTCTCAAGAAATTGCCAAAGTTATCAGTAATCCCTATCAGTTTACCATCAAGGAGGTAGCGTAATGAAATTATCTTGGTTAGACCTTAGAAGCTTTAATGATGTTGACTATAAAGCGATGTGTGGGTCTCTAAACTCTGATATCAATGGAGTGGTGGTTGATTCATCAAGTCCAGTCATGGATTGTCATGATTCTGTCTCTCGCATTGCTTTTGTAGACAGCCCAGAAGAAGCGGAAGGATGTATCGAAAAGGCCGATATATTACTGTTTGATCATTCCTGGTATTCTGAAATAACTACTCAACCAGAAACCTACAAATCTAAAGCAGAAATTGGATTTTTTATTCATGTTATCGACGACGAGACCTTACAAACTGCTTGTAAGATAGCTAGACAGGAAAAATGGGCTGTCATCTATTTTAAAGACCCCACAAAAATTCCTCTGGAGATTGTTTTAGCATCAGCAGACAACACGGATGGCAAAATAATTACCATTGTCAAAGATATTCAGGAAGCAGAAATTGTCCTGGGGGTCTTAGAAAAAGGGTCACATGGGGTCATGCTAACCCCTAACGGGATTATCGATGCCAGAGAGCTTGGGCAACTGTGTCGTAAGGCAAACAATTTGGAAGTTTCACTGGAAGAACTTGAAGTGACAAAAATTTCCCATATTGGAATGGGAGAAAGGGCTTGTGTAGATACTTGTTCTAACTTTGCCAAAGATGAAGGTTTGCTAATTGGTTCTTATTCCCAAGGAATGATTTTAGTTAGCAGCGAGACCCATCCACTCCCCTACATGCCAACTCGTCCTTTCCGAGTTAATGCTGGTGCTATACATTCTTATTTAGTGTCTAGTGTTAGTCAAACTAATTATCTTAGTGAGCTGAGTTCAGGACACAAGGTGTTAGGGGTAAATTGTGATGGCAAGGCACGAGAAATAGTTGTAGGCAGGATGAAGATAGAAGTTCGTCCCCTACTCAGTATAGATGCAGTGTCTCAATCTGGAATTCCGGTAAACGTGATTGTCCAAGACGATTGGCATGTAAGAGTTCTTGGACCTGGTGGTAAAGTCCTGAATGTCACAGAATTGAAGCCTGGTGATAAGCTGCTTGGTCATACTGCGCCCAGTGGACGCCATGTTGGGCTTCCAGTTAAAGAGTCTTGTCTGGAAAAGTAAATAATATCATGTCCGGGAGTATCGATTACCAAAGAAACAACGACAAATAACACTATCGCGCACAACCGGACACGATATCATTTCCTTTCCTTGGAAACAGTCAACATGTATTAGCAAGTAAGAGGGGATTTAAGAATGAGTAAATTACTTAGCTTAAATGACTATAAGCCAAAACAAAATAGGCAGACTGAATCGACCTTAGGTTTTAGAAACAAATCGATTGAGATTAACTCAAGTAACCTTGAGGCAGAATTCGACTCTCAAGTTTGGGTAAAAGCCCCTGATATCCCTAACTGGATTCATTGTGAAGAAGCTCTTATTTTAGGTCGGGAATCTGATAATACCTGGCTAGCTTGGATTCCCGATTATGGGGAGATTATCTTGTCTGATAGTGAACTGGCAAATTTGATTTGAATTATCAAAAAAAAATCGGCATTATTGGCCTTACATTATCTGTTAGGTATTATCAATTATCTTGCAACACGAACTTGGATTTAACCTCATGAACATTAACCCAACTATTTTGCCATTGTACCAAAGACTTAAGTTATTCCTTACCAAGCCATTAGGATGTGGTAACTTTCTCCAGTACTCTGTTGCTAATAACCCTTATCGAAACAATGATTTTTTGTTTTTAGAAAAACCTTTTAAAACATTCACAGGGGAGACCATCAACAGGTTTAGTTTATCTTCCTTAAAAGATGTTGTGGATAACTATGCCTCTTGGTACAGGAAATCTGGTGTTCGTGAGAATGATCCTGTTGCTATCTATTTAGACGATGGAATAGGTTACTTTATCCATTACTTAGCACTAAACAACCTAGGTGCTATTCCAGTTTTGGTAAACGGTCGTATGGATCCTGATATTGCTGCTGACTTTATCAGTCGTGTTGGTGCCATTGGTTTATATTCTGATCAGAAGCACCTGGATACTATTAGTGGCTACGTCAAAACTAATGAGTCATTAAAGTTTATTGCCACAGATGTCAACAATACATCTGTTCAAAGCTCAGAGATAGAGCTTCCCCAGTGGTATCCATATTCTCCTACAGATTCTCATCCAATTATGATCTGTCATTCCTCTGGTACTACTGGAAAGCCTAAGCCAGTAATATTTGGGCATCAACAGTTTTTCTTTGGCAAACGAATTCGTCTGCTAAATTTCCCAGCTAGTCAATCCGATAAATTTTTGTTTGCCTTACCTAGTTCACATTCGGCAGGAATTAGCTACTTTATGACAGTCACCTTACTGGGATTACCCACTATGGTTTTGTCAGATTTATCTGGAAATAATGCTATTACTCAAGCTAAAGAACTTAAATCGACTATAGTAGCAGCTTTTCCACAAACTTATGCCGACATGGCTTCCCAGGCTTTAGAAAAAGACCAATTGAGTTCTGTAAAAATGTGGATTAATACGGGAGATGCTGCCCATGAAGCTCATATCAGGACTCTGGTAAATGCTGGTAATTCTAAATCAGTCTTTATTGATGGTTTGGGTGCTTCAGAACTCGGCATGGCTTTGTTTAATAAAGTCTCTAGTCGCCAGACAAGCTTGTATAATCGATATATGGGTAAGCCACGCAGTTTTGTAAAAGCTGTAGTGTTAGATGAGGAGGGAAATCTACTGCCACCCTATCAGGTAGGTTTCCTGGGTATTAAATCTCCAACTATTACACCAGGCTATTGGAATGATTCTAACCGCACCCTCAAAAGTTATAAACAAGGGTACTGGATTAGTGGGGATTTGGCTTATTATGATCAGGAAAATAAATTTTTTCACGTGGATCGTGCGGTTGATGCTATTCAGTGCGCTAGGGGCTTAGTCAATACCTTACCCATCGAAGAATTAATTTTGAAGAACAACTCAGCTGTTGCTGATTGTACAATAATTGGGGTCCCTAAGGAAAAAGGCTTCGATGGTTTGGTGGCTTTTATCAAGCTTAAAACACAAGAAAGTATTAAAGCATCAGCTCTGATTACTGCTATCAATCATCAGCTATTGTATAACAATTTGGAACCATTGTCTTTCTTAGAAATTGTCAGTAATCTTCCTGTCGGTTCAACAGGAAAAGTCTTGAAAAGGAAGCTTCGCGAGCAATATCAGGATATCCTAATTTGTGCTGAGCATAACTTAGAGGGGAAAGGGCTTTATGATTTTGCTTATGCAGAGCTAACCAAAGTTCCAATTAGGTCTTAGCTTGTTTATAAATCAACATTTTTTACTAAATGACACTAGAAGGAGACTAGTCAATGCAACAGGTTACTAAACAGCTGGTACCGGACAAATTATTAGAATTGGGGTTTGCTTTCTCAGCATCTAAGACATTCTTAAGTGCAGTCGAACTGGGAGTGTTTACTGAACTGGCTCAGAGTTCTATGACTGCTGCTGAATTGACTGAAAAACTAGGACTTCATCCCCGTAGTGCGCGAGATTTTTTGGATGCACTAGTTGCCTTAAAAGTGTTAGAATTTTATGATAACGGTTACAGTAACACTCCTGAAAGTGATTTGTTTCTTGACCGCTCCAAGCCTTCCTATATCGGTGGTTACCTAGAGATGTACAACAGCCGTCTCTATCGATTTTGGGGTTCATTAACAGAAGGGTTACGGAGCGGTGAACCCCAGAATGAAGCCAAAAATGGAGAAGACTTCTTCGGCACCCTTTACCAGGACCCTGCCCGCCTAAAACTCTTTCTGGAAGCGATGTCTGGGGTCAGTATGGGAGTAGCTAAGGCGATCGCTGAGAAATTTCCGTGGGAGAAGTTTCAGACGTTTATCGATATCGGCACCGCTCAAGGGCAGTTACCAGTAACCGTTGCCCTAAGTCACGACCATTTACATGGAAGTGGGTTCGACTTGCCAGTGGTTCGCCCAATTTACGAGGAATATGTTGCTTCGAGAGGACTTAGCCAGCGATTAAACTTCCATGGTGGTGACTTTTTCCAGGATATGCTGCCTAGTGCTGATGTTTTGGTTATGGGACAAATCCTGCATGACTGGAATCTAGAACAAAAGCACCTGTTAATTGCCAAAGCCTACGAAGTACTCCCGACCGGTGGTGCATTGATTGTCTACGACGCACTAATCGACGATCAGCGCTGCCAGAACACCTTTGGGTTACTGATGAGCCTAAATATGCTGATCGAGACCTTTGGAGGTTTCGACTACACAGGAGCAGACTGCTGTGCTTGGATGGACAAAGTAGGATTCAAAGACACTTACACTAAACCTCTTTTAGGAGCTTACTCAATGGCAGTAGGCATCAAATAATCCAATTACAGGTTAACAGGTTAGCAGGTTAGCAGGTTAGCAGGTTAGCAGGTTAGCAGGTTAGCAGGTTAGCAGGTTAGCAGGTTAGCAGGTTAGCAGGTTAGCAGGTTGAAGGTTAGCAGGTTGAAGGTTAGCAGGTTGAAGGTTAGCAGGTTGAAGGTTAGCAGGTTGAAGGTTACAGGTTAGAGTTTACAGGTTAGAGGTTATTAGGTTAGCAGGTTAAAGGTTATATTCTGAACCTTGGCCAATAGGCCACGCGATCGCGTTCAACCAAACCACCTTCAACCTTGGCCAATAGGCCACGCGATCGCGTTCAACCAAACCACCTTTAACCTTCAACCTTCAACCAAACCACCTTCAACCTTCAACCAAACCACCTTCAACCAAACCACCTTTAACCTTCAACCTTCAACCAAACAACCTTCAACCTTCAACCAAACCACCTTCAACCAAACCACCTTCAACCAAACCACCTTCAACCTTCAACCAAACCACCTTCAACCAAACCACCAAACAGGCAAACAACCTTCAACTTAATTATGACCCATATTCTTCACATTGATGCTAGTCCCCGTGGGGATCGCTCTATTTCTCGGCAATTGTCTAATCGGTTTATTCAAACTTGGAAGTCTTTCTATCCAGACGACACTGTAAGCTATCGAGATTTAGGTCATAATCCTGTCCCCCATGTGGATGAAAAGTGGATTGCTGCAGCATTTTGTCCTCCCGAAAAACGCACTCCTGAATTGGTAGAGGCAATTAAAGTATCAGATACTTTGGTGGATGAATTTTTAGCAGCCGATCGCTATGTTTTCGGCCTTCCTATGTACAACTTCAATGTTCCATCTACCTTCAAAGCATATATCGATCAAATTGTTCGATTTAATCGCACCTTTACCTTTGACGAACCTGGTCAATATCGGGGCTTAGTTCCTAAGGGAAAGAAAATGCTAATTTTTACAGCTCGTGGCGGTAGTTTTTCTCCAGGAACCCCTAGTGCTGATTACGATTATCAGGAACCTTTTTTACGGGCTATATTTGGTGTCATTGGCATTACAGATATCACGTTTATTCATGCCGATAAACTAGATTTAGGGGAAGAAGCCCGTCAGCAATCTTTGGCCAATGCCCGTGCTGAGCTTGAGAAAGCAGTAGGAACCTGGTAATTACTTCAAAGGTCAAATATTTTTGTAATTTCACCAACCAATTGAGGTATTTAAATGGAAACAAGATTGGAACTCAAGAAAGTTGAACCAGCAGCTTATCTATCCATGAATTCCTTGGAAAACTATGTGAATAAAAGTGGGTTAGATAAAACACTAATTAAGTTGATAAAAGTTCGTGCATCTCAACTGAATAAATGTGCGTTTTGTATCGATATGCATACAAAAGAAGCTAGAAGTAATGGAGAAACTGAACAACGGATATATGCCCTAAATGCTTGGCAAGAAGCGCCATTTTTTAGCCCGGAAGAGCGGGCTGTATTAGAGCTAACTGAAGCAGTGACTTTGATTTCAGAGAATCAGGTGCCGAATTCAGTTTATGAAGAGGTAAGTCGATATTTCTCAGAAACTGAAATAGCTAAACTTTTGATGGCTATTGTCACGATCAATGGTTGGAATCGTATTGCTATTACTACAAAAATGATTCCAGGTGCCTATTAGAGGGTGGTAAGCTATCAGCTATCAGCTATCAGCTATCAGCTATCAGCTATCAGCTATCAGCTATCAGCTATCAGCTATCAGCTATCAGCTATCAGCTATCAGCTATCAGCTATCAGCTATCAGCTATCAGCTATCA
>NZ_JAAHFZ010000037.1:0-64751 GCF_010672795.1 Moorena sp. SIO1G6 | reverse complement strand
AACGCAGTACTCGTCAAAAAGCTAAACGAGCCAGCATGGATACAAGGTATATGCGCTTAGTTTTAGAAACCTCCATTCCCTTAAACTCTAGCATATCGAACCCATAAATTTTCTTGCGCTTACCCTGCTCTACCCCCTTCTCTGCCTCTCGCATTACTCTAAAACAAATACGTAAGCCTTGGTTGAATACGACAAGCCCGTCCAAAGCAATTTGGACAGGGTTGAGCATCACTATCAAGCAAGACTGAGACAGGAACTATCTCAGTTTTACTACTAACGTTTACACCACAGGGCGTAAACGCTGGTTCGCTCTCAACACACTACCTCGAATTTTGAACTATGAAACCCTGTGCCGATCAGAATTTAGGTGCCCATGTATTCTGGAATCCTTATCAGCCTCATCAACCATTAACACTCTTTTCTAAAACTGCTCACCCTGTAGCGGATAAACGTTTGTATCGTAAGGGTAAACGGTTACGCTTAACTGTCGAGGTTTCCCTAGTCCTGTTCACACTAACCTTGATGGTGTCAAGGGTGATGCTAGTCCTGTTAACATACGTATTTTCATCCCCAGCTACTGATCACTAACTATAATGGTTAATGGTCAATTAACCATTAACCATTAACAAAAAGCAATCAAGCATATTAAAAGTTATTAACTGGACTTCATATCATCTCATGTTCTGATCTAGAAGCTTTTTCACCTTCATGGTTGCTGAATCGGTTGTATAGTAGTCCTGATAGTGATAATAGGAGCTAGTTGCGTAGTTCTCAACATCATTAGCAACAATACCTAAAAGATTAGTCCTAGAGGTTTTGAGTTGATCCAAGGCTTGCATTAGAACTGAGCGGTCAGTCTTGTTTAATCTGCCTACGAAGACCATACCATCCGTGTTAGCTGCTAGAAGGCGGCTATCGGCAAGTCCGATCACGGGAGGTGTATCATAAATAACTAAATCAAAAACAGCATTAAAATGCTCCATCAAAGTTCCCATCTTTGGCGCAGATAGTAACCGAATCGGATCATGTGCTGGGGAACCAGCAGTTAGCACATGAAGATGATCCCACAGGGGCACTTGCTGGATGGCTCGGTTAGCTTTGATCCCCTTACTAAGGACGTCACTCAAACCAAGTTGATTGTTCAAACCAAAAATTTTATGTACCCGGGGACGGCGCAGATCTGTATCCACCAGTAGCACCCGCCGACCCATAGCAGCAGCCACTATAGCTAGGTGGACAGCAACGGTAGATTTACCGTCTGCTGGTCTAGCTGAGCTAATCACAATAGATTGGATTGGCTTATCCCAGCCGAGTAAGCCAATATTGCGATGGAGGAACCGAAACGCCTCTAAAAAGGGAGAAGCTTGCTGCAGTTTTGGCGTTGAGTTATTTTTCTGATTCTTAGGGAAGCTTGGAACAAAAGGTATACCTTTGCAGCTTGATGACTTGGTTGCCTTAAGTGCTGGATGGTAAGGAATAACACCAAGAAGAGGCAATTGGGTATGATGTTTAAGTTCGTCGGGAGAGTGGAACACATGGTCTAAGCGCTCCATCAACCACCCTGTTCCTGCACCCAGTAATATACCTGCGATCGCTCCCAAAATAATCTGAAGTTCCTGATGTTGCGGAATCGGATATTGAGGCTGTTTGGGTTTGAGAATAAGTTCCCAAGAATAAGGCTGGAAGCTTTCCTTAAGCTCCAACAGAGTGTCTAATCGTTGGGTTTTATCTCTAAGTTTTTGCCGTAAACTGGTGTAGGTTGGATCTATCACCAACATCTGTTTCATGTCTTGCTCAAGACTTTCTTCTTCCTCAGCAAGAGCTTGTTGTCGTGCTTGCAAAACTGATATTTGGATGCTCCGATCTACCAGTTGTTGAGTGAGCTGCTGGTGAATTGAATTGGGTGATATCTTAGGAACATCTGTATTTGTTAGTTTGATCCCTAGTACCTGTTCAGCTTCAGAGCGTAACAGGGATAAGAAATTATACTTTTGCTGCTGTAGGGTCTTGATGGTTGGACTGTCTGGAGTATAGCGGCTTGACTCGATAGCGATCTCAGCCTCAACCTCTTCTAGGTGGTTGAGCATCTTTTGGTAGTAAGGGTTTTCAGCCAAATTCACTTGAGCCAGAGCTAACTCCGAGGCGCGAGAGTCCTTGACCTGATTTGATGACAGTCCTAGCTTTTGAGAGATGATCTGGTAGAAGGACTGAGCTTCCTTAAGCTGGATGTTAGTATCTAATTGCTGTTGCTTAATCTGGCTAATCTGAGTTGAAAGCTGCTGTTTTTGATTATCATAATCGATCAACTTGTACCCTAGCTCCAACTTCAGCAGTTCTTCCTCCAGTCTGTCTACTTCTTGGCGTACTTGAGGCAACTCTCTATTTGCTAGCTCAAGGTCCTTATGATGGTAACTTGCTTCTTGTTGGCGGGAGTACTTGATATAATTATCGGCAAGCTGCTTTAAAACAAAGTGAACTTTTTGAGGATCACTATCCCGGTAACGAACTTCTAAGACACTAGTTCCTTCAATATGTTTGATCCTCAGGTGATTATTCTTGACTAAAGACTTGTAGCTAGTTTTGCCATAGCGCTTGTTTATTTCCTCAATCACGGGAGTGATGAGTTTTTCACTACGCAGTACCAGCATTTGGGTTTTATAAGCCAAGGTTTCAAAACCTGGTATCGATTGATTTTCATGATCCTGTGCTGTCAGAGGCTCCAGACGCAGCCGGAACTTGCCTTCATACAGAGGTTTCTGATTAGAGGTCCATACAAAAATACTAGCTGTTATCGTAATTGCTACACCAGCAGCCACTAAAAAGCGACGCCGTATGATCGTCCAAATCTCCTCTAGCTTACGCCCATCCTGATAGTATTTTGAGTTTCTAGTGTGGTAGATGACGGGCTGTGAGTGGATATATTTACCATTCCCCTGTGGGAAAAGCTCTGATTTATTGCCCATCTCTATATGTGCCTTTTTATTTATTGGTTTAAGTTATGTTCAAGAGTAACTGAACCTATGGCTAATCGCTCCCCTATCATACCTTCAGTAGTTGCCACTAACCATCAGCTCTGTAGTTAGTTTGTGTTAACAAACTAGTTTTTGACACTAGAACTGGAAAATTTTACGCAAAACTTATCAAATATCCGGATAAAATGAAGGAATGGTTAAGTTAGGGGAATGGTGTTTACTGGTACCAAGTTACATTCATAGGTAGCACTATCTACCTATCTCCCCATTACCTTGTCCTCCTGCCTAGCTAAATAACACTTGAAGAAGGCAATTGAGTTTAGTAGTATGGTCTTTAATTTCAGTTATAAATATAAAAAGGAAAAGGTCAATGGTTGGAATTCCTTGCCCTTTCCCCCTTTACTAAACTTTTACAGTGTAATCAGGAAGCAATTAGACAAATGATTATCTTAAAATAAATTGCCCCTGACAATGAAAAACTGATCATGGGGTATTTGGCTCGAATCAGATCAATTTTCCATTTTTCCATTTTTCCATTGACGACTCCTCAAGCAAAGCTAGAAAACCCCATATCTAGAGGGATATCTTGTAACCTTCCAGGACCGACTGCTTGAATAGCTTCTTTCAGAGAAATATCTCCGGTGTAAAGCGCACGACCAACAATTACACCCCTAACCCCTAGAGGTTCGAGAGTCAGTAGACTCAATAGATCAGTGATTGAACTGACACCCCCAGAGGCAATCACGGGGATCGAGATATGGCTTGCTAGTTCTCTTAGAGCGTCTAGGTTTGGTCCAGACAGAGTTCCATCCCGGTGAATGTCGGTGTAAATAATCGTAGTTACTCCCAGCTGAGTCATTTGCTCTGCTAGGTCAATTGCTGCAATTTCTGAGGTTTCTAACCAACCGTGAGTTGCCACCCATCCCTGACGAGCATCAATACCAACTACAATCTTTCCTGGGAATTCAGTGCAAAGCTGTTCCACTAGGGAAGGGTCTTCCACCGCTGCCGTCCCTATAATGACTCTATCGACGCCTAGAGTCAACAGTTGAGTGACTCCGGAGCGGGAGCGTAATCCACCACCGACTTGCACTGGCACAGGTACCGCCTGCACAATTGCTTCGATTGCTTTAGTGTTCACTGGCTTACCCAGTTTTGCCCCATCCAAATCAACCACATGCAGCCGTGATGCACCTTGTTCAACCCATTGTTTCGCTACCTCGACTGGGTTATCGTTAAATACTTGCGCACGCTGGTAGTCTCCCTGGACTAACCGCACACATTTTTCTTCAAGTAAGTCTATAGCTGGAATAACATCCATGACTCAATTTCCCCCTAACCTATAGTGAACTACCGCACACCAATCCCAGCAGGTATGGTGTACGCTTCTGACATCACGGGGGTAGCCCAAGTCTAGGAGTTACGTCCTCGATTTGGTCTTAGATCCCCTCCAACCCACTTCTTTCCGGCTACCCTTGCCAGCAGTAGTCCTTATTGTTCGATTGAAGCACTACCACTGGGCAATTCTGCCACAATCTTAAACCGCACATGATTAATGGCTAACTCACCAATGGAAATATCTTCTTTTTTCACAGGCACCCCTTGGCTCTTCAGGATTTCAAACTTAATTCCTTTACCGATCTCTATATGGTACCAGGCAAGACCCATCAAAAACCGAGTGGGATAAGGACCCCCTTCAACTGTATCATCAGCACTCGATTCCATAGGTAGCCAGCCGATTCCTGGGATATAAAATTCCATCCAAACATGATTAAAATCTGGTACCAAAGGAATACCGATTTGGTCAGGATGGGGAGGGCATTTGTAACGACCAACAGTGCGGCAGGCAATACCATTAAGGCGTCCCAAAGCTAGCAATACTCCCAAATACTCCCCGCAAGACCCCACACCCCGTCGTAGCACAATGTCTGGAGTATCTATTTTAGGGGTCACGTGGTAGGAAAGTTTGTCGTAGACATAATTGCGAATACTGTAGACTTGCCGCAACAGATTCGTTTCGCTACCAATTGCTTCTTTAGCTGAACGGCGGATGATTTCTGTATCCATGGCTAACTTGTCATCATCCACCAAATAACGGTTCTGAAATTCTGGCGGTAACTCAGGCAACCCCTCCATATCCCGTGGTGTCAGGCGGTACTTGATACTCCAGACTTCTAGGAGTGCCTTCCAACCAAAGATATGGCGTTCCCCTGGCTTGAGGTTGTCAAACTTAAAAACGGCAACTTGTTGACCATCTTGAACGTCTATAGTAAAGGGTATACCCACGGGTTCGACTTTTGAGACCTTTTGTCGGTCAGTTTCCGATGGCAAGGCAATTCGCCATTCCAAATCATTCAACTCGATATCCTTGAGGGGATCAAGTTCCTCGACGTAGGACATTTCGATTAAATAGCCATTGGAGAGTGCGTAGCGACCTTCCGGATTGTAGGTAAAGTGTAACGGATGAATAAAAGTGCGATCGCGATACTGCAATTCATAATTAGGATCAGCGTTAGGGTTATCCCGGATGTAAGCCTCCTCAGTTGCATAAGCAATATAGAGGGTATCGTCTCCCGTCTGGGGGTCAGTACAAAATGCTAAACCAGTAGGATTTTCAAAGGGGGTGAGTACACTGAACTGAATTTCGCCAGTTGCTCGATCAAGACAGTAAACTGTCTGTTCTTGGTCATCCGATACCCACAGTTCTTCATCGCGGATTGTTATATGTTCAATGCCAACTCCGGGAGAACGCAACCGGGTAATCTCATGACCTGTATTGCTGCTATAAATAATAATATATCCAACTTTTTTACAGGTAACATAAACAGTTGAATCTTTAACAGCGATTCCGTTAGCGGTGTAAGGCAAATCAACAAAGTGTTGTAGGGTTAAATTATCATTTATCTGGCAAAAATAGACACTATATTGTAGCGTTAACCATAGGGTTTCTCCTGCCAGGGCTAAACCAGTCACACCGACCAAATCTGAGTACCGTTCTGGATTCAAAATCCTTGTGTTATCTGTGAAGGGATCAATTTCTATGAGATAGCCCTTTATCGAGTCGATAGCAATTATTTTTTCTCTCCAAAATGCTATACCTTGCAAGGCAGATGCTCCAATTGGTCGGATAGTTTTTTCGAATTTTTGTCGCTCTTTAAAAAATGAAGCTGAATTCAGAATCATGAGTAAATCAGATGAAGAACAGATGAAGATTTCGACAAGATTATAAGCTTATAGTGGCGATGTCTCAAATACCTGAAGTTATTGTTAAAATGACGTAGGTAAGGTCTGAAAACCTGATCCTCTTAGAGGGGTTACGGGTGCCTCGAAGGGCTGTTGTTCTGCCATACTTCTCACTTATCCTGCTTACTTAAGAGAAACTTGGCTCTACCAGGGAATAGTTTTATCATGGCTTGGTTAACACGTTCATCAAAATTTACGCTCTTAACGGTTGCTTTGGCTTTCAGTCTGGCAGTCAATCTTCCAGCCCAGGTACAAGCTCAGGCGAGTTTTTCCCTAGGGAGGGAACTGATTGAGAAGATACCCAAGCACTGGGAAAGTTATTTATCTGAATATAATCCACCTCCTACAGGGGAACCCTCGGATCTCGGACGTCCTGGAGGAACTAGGGGGGAGTGCTACTATATATCAGACCTCAAAACTCCTCCTGTAGCATTGGTTCCCCTTTCTGGCATGGGAAAAACTGTTGCTGAATACCCCACTTTCTCTTGGTATATGCCCTGTATAGTATTCGCATCAGGGCTATACTTAAATTTGGTGTTTAAAAATGCCGATGGCAAGGAGCTTTACTCAGTCAAGTATCCCTTACCCGATACTGTAGATCCTGGAATTAGGAGTATAACCATTCCTCCCTTTGTGAACCTACCTCCCTTAGAAGTTAATCAGAACTATCACTGGCAGGTAAGATTGATTGATCCCGGTGACTCGTCAAACAATATCTATATTGATGGTGGGGTCAAGCGAGTTGAAGAAGATCCAAACCTAGCGCAACTTCTAAAGCAAGCAACCCCCCAACAGCGTGTTGCAATCTACGCAAATGATCGGCTTTGGTACGAAACATTAACCACTCTGGTAGAGTTGCGAAGGCAGAGCCCCAATGACGAGAACTTGAAAGAAGCTTTGCACAAACTGCTGACTTCGGTCGGGTTAGATCCAATTGCCAAAAAACCCTTGTTTGAACAAGCCAGTAGGACTAACAACTAAATAACGAAATATATTAGGTTATTAATACCTGTATGAATACAACGTATGAATACAAATCGGTATAATAACACAGAAGACCCTGACCAACAAGAGATTCGTCAGTCCATAGCCCAAATTATCGAACAAGACTATCAAAGGTTCCCAGCTGACCAAACTTATAGCATCTACGCCTCAGACGTCTATTTTAAAGACCCCCTCAACCAGTTTCGCGGGCTTGAGCGTTACAAACAAATGATTGCCTTTATCAATCGCTGGTTCCTTGAGCCCCATCTAGATTTGCAACACATTTCCCACTCAGGAGATACAATTAGAACCCGCTGGACTCTGAGCTGGACTACGCCATTACCCTGGAAACCGCGAATGACTATTCCTGGCTGGAGCGAGTTAAAGCTAAATGCTGAGGGATTAATTGTTTCTCATATAGATTATTGGGACTGTTCACGCCTGGACGTACTTAAGCAGCTTTTGTACAGTAATGTAAAGTAAATAAATGTAAACTTTTCTCAGAACAGCTGGAGCATACCATGCGCGTAATTTTGATGACCGGTAAAGGAGGAGTAGGAAAAACCTCTGTAGCCGCTGCTACTGGCTTGCGTTGTGCCGAGTTAGGCTACAAAACCCTAGTTCTGAGTACTGACCCAGCTCACTCCCTAGCAGATAGTTTTGATATTGAACTCAGTCACGACCCCCGATTAGTCCGCCCGAACCTTTGGGGAGCAGAACTTGACGCTCTGATGGAATTGGAAGGAAACTGGGGAGCGGTTAAGCGTTACATTACCCAAGTGCTGCAAGCGAGGGGCTTAGATGGGGTACAGGCAGAAGAATTAGCCGTTCTTCCTGGTATGGATGAAATTTTTGGTCTCGTCCGCATGAAACGTCACTACGATGAAGACGAGTACGATGTTCTGGTTATTGACTCAGCTCCTACTGGTACTGCGTTACGGTTACTGAGCTTACCAGAAGTCAGTGGCTGGTATATGCGCCGTTTTTATAAGCCACTACAAAGTATGTCAGTTGCTCTGAGACCTTTGGTTGAACCGTTATTCAAACCCATTGCTGGCTTTTCTTTACCAGATAAAGAGGTCATGGATGCTCCCTATGAGTTTTATGAACAAATTGAAGCCCTAGAGAAGGTACTGACTGACAACCAACAAACATCAGTGCGTCTGGTTACTAATCCTGAGAGAATGGTGATTAAGGAGTCCTTACGAGCTCATGCTTACTTAAGCCTATACAACGTTGCCACTGATCTAGTTGTTGCGAATCGGATCATTCCTGACCAAGTAACTGACCCATTTTTCCAACGCTGGAAAGAAAATCAGCAACAGTATCGCCAAGAAATTCACGACAATTTCCGGCCTTTACCCATTAAAGAAGTTCCCCTCTATTCCCAAGAGATGTGCGGTATTGAAGCGTTGGAGCGTCTCAAAGAAACTCTGTATGGTTCAGAAGATCCCACTCAAGTGTATTACCAAGAAAACACCATTAGAGTAATACAGCATAAAAATGAGTACAGCCTAGAACTGTACCTACCTGGTATCCCCAAAGACAAAATACAGCTTACTCAAACAGGAGATGAATTGAATGTTCGCATTGGTAACCATCGCCGCAATTTAGTCCTCCCCCAAGCTTTAGCTGCCCTGAAACCTTCAGGAGCCAAGATGGAAGAGGATTATCTCAAAATCAAATTTGCCGCTGGTGCAGTTAATATCTGATCAAGCCCTGTAGAGTTGGAGTCAATCTACACAGCAGTAAATTAACCCTTTCTGAGCTCCTGAGCCATTTTGAGGAACGGATCCAGGCTTGAGTCAGGGCGACGGGGTTGAGAGCTTACCTGACCGTTTTGTTCTAATTTAGTTCCAGACTGGGAAGCAGTCTCAGAAGTGGCCATAGGTGTCTGATTTTGGGAAAGGGTGACTTTATCCGTAGCGGAGGTCTGCTCTACCACTTCACCGCTTAAAACAGCAGTCTTGGTCTTGGGAAAGGATTTCTTGACCTTAACAGGGGTGCGCATGTAGTCAATGTTTCCCATGGTCTTGGCTTGATCTGTGTCCAAGAAATACTCTTGAGAGCGGTTAGCTTCTCTGGATTGTGCCATGTCCTGGCTGTCCTGATCAACGTACTTGGTCTGAGAGTTGAACAAATTGCCAAAGAGTCCCATAGTTAATTTTTCCTGCCTCTAGGTAGTCTATTGTTATTTAATGTTAACTATTATAAATATTTATATCATAAATCTTTTGTAAAAACTGATATCAACACAAAAAAACCTCAGCCACTTACAGAGGATATACTCTGCTCTTAGCTGAGGGAATTAGTCAGGGTGCATCTATTACTTATCTATCCAACTGGGTTGTCACCCCATCAGGAAGCCAAATGAAACATGGGGTGGAACCCCGCGCTTGTTCAAAGCAGTAGGGAACCCGCACCAAGAGAGTGATTGGTTATAGGGCACATGCCTAGGGCATATCGCCACTACTGGCTATGAGTTTAGATACACCTTGTTTATAGGCTAGAATACTTAGTTATATTGAGTTAATAAGAAACGCCACGATATTTGAGGTTGACTTTGTCTTGCACAAGTGTTAAAGGATGGGCACTACCCAATCGGTAATTCAGTCCCCGGTACTTGCCAGCAAAGTCAACTGCTGTGGTGGAAACTTCGCAAGGATGGTGTTGGTAGCTAACACCGCGATAAGAAAGTTTCATAGTCTTCGCCTCATAATGTGAGTGTAGTGATAAGAGGCGCGTTCCTTCAGGATTCATCCTTACTTCCGTCTCTCCATGAAGCTTGCTCACCTATGGTTAATTCATGAAGAGATGAACGATTTTATGTTTCTGTATCTATTTTTACCGTTTTTCAGGTAAATGTCAATATCTTCATAAAAGTTAATAGTTTCGCGTTGTCGCCAGTTCTAACCTCAGGCGCTAGAGTTAGATAACTGCAAGCCTGTGGGAGTGGCAACACTATGAGTGATAAAGGTGAAAGTTATAAAGTTATTAGTGATAATCGACAAGCTCGTTTCCGCTACGAAATTTTAGAGACTTACGAGGCTGGGATTGAGTTAAAGGGAACGGAGGTGAAGTCTATCCGAGTTGGCAAGGTCAACTTGCGGGATGGCTATGGGTTGATTCGTGGTGGGGAAGCCTGGCTGCTCAATGTCCATATCTCTCCGTACCAAAATATCAACGAATATTTTAATCATGACCCCCGTCGCAGCCGAAAACTACTGCTGCACCGTAAGGAAATCAATAAGCTCACCGGTAAATTAGAACAGCAAGGTTTAACCCTTGTCCCCTTAAAGATTTATTTGAAGCGCGGCTTGGTTAAAGTCAGCATTGGTTTGGGCAGAGGGAAAAAGCTCCATGATAAGCGGGAGACGATCAAGAGGCGTCAGGATCAGCGAGATATGGCAAGGGCTATTAAACGTTATTGAAGGTTGAACGCGATCGCGTGGCCGAAAGGCCAAGGTTGGTTAGTTGGTTGGTAGGTTGAAGGTTGAAGGTTGAAGGTTGAAGGTTGAAGGTTGGTAGGTTGAAGGTTGAAGGTTGTTCGCTCTTGGCGTTCCCGTAGGGTAGGTTGAAGGTTGTTTGGTCAGCACAAAACTAGCAACCTGTAACTTGGTAACTTGTAACCTGCAACCTGCAAAGCAACCTGCAAACTTTAAACTTTTGACGGGTCAGAATTTGGATTGACATAGAAACTGGCAATAATGGCGACGACTAGCCACCATAGGGTCTGCACTTGAGGACGGTACCAAACGGTATCTACCAGACCATGGGCGAGCATTCCTGACATGGTGGCAATGGCTCCCATCAGCCAAAATCCCTGACGGTTCGCTAAATTTCTCAGACGACTCAGTTGTTGCATGCCTTGGTTGAAGGTGACTATCAGCAACCAAAGGAAACATAACATCCCGATCAAACCCATTTCTACGGCAGTTTCTAGGAAAATGGAATAGGCACTGAGGGCGGTATATTTGGGGCGTTGGAAAAGGGGATAGATTTTGTTGAAGGCGTTGTTACCTGGACCAATGCCAATGATGGGTCGGTCACGAATCATGTCCATCACCGCAGACCAAACATTCATGCGGAAGTTGTTACTACTATCTTCCCGACCAACAAAAATACTAGCAATGCGATCGCGTATAGCTGGAACAAACATGACGGCGAGAAGCATCACCCCAGCACAACTGCTTAATAGTGCTGGCATTGCCCAAGGGCGTAATTTAGGGGGCAACTGCACACTGTACCAATACACCAGCAGGATCAAGAAGACGAAAATACAAACAACAAAACCAATCCATCCACCCCGACTAAAGGTTAGCACTAGACAAATTGAATTCACGACTACCATCGTCAGTGCTAAGGCTTTGGGGAGCAAACCCTGCCAGACAAATACTGCTGCCAAACTCAATGCTACTGCTGGGATCAGATAACCAGCTAGTAAATTCGGGTTGCCCAGATAACTATAAACCCGCGTCAGTTTTGCTGCTGCTGAAGTGGGGTCTACCCAGGTAGCTAATGCTTCAGCCCCAAAAAACCACTGCCGCAAGCCGTAAATACTGACAATTAGTGAGATATGGAGAAAGAGGGTAATAATCCAGCTACGAAGGGGACGAGAACGTAATACCCTTGCCATCAGGGCAAAAAAGAACAAATAAAGGGTTAATTTTACCAAACCACTAGAGGCAGCCCCTTTCACCGGAGAGAGTGCGGTGGCTATAGTGGCAACACTCCAGTACAAAAAAACTAACAGATGAATGGGGCTTACCTTCGGCTTTCCTATATCATCGGATAAGGTTAGCAATACCCATAACCCTGCACTTGCAATTAACAAGATGCCTACTAGAGCATTGGAAACAAAAGGAGCTAAACTTAACACCAGAGCAACTATCATCGCTCCTATTGGGTCAGACCACTGTAGGAGCAAGCTACTCTGACGCCAAGCATCTAGGAGTCCTACCAGGCGATACAAATAGCTAGTGCCTCGCCACCGATACAGCTGTAAATTTGAAAGAGTAAACTTAGCCCATGCTGAATTCATTGTCTATTTTTTATTTGAACCCACCTCATCTATAATCTTTGATTTTATATCAGGATTCCTTCACCAAATACTAAAAAACTTTTCGACGCTTCCCGAAAAGCTGGCGTTCTCAGGGGGTCTTTAGCACTTTTGCTATCGACCACTTCAGAAAGACTAAGCAAAATTAAATAATTTATTAACTGAGCAACCTTTATCAGCCGTTAGTCTTCTATTTATGAGTTTTTTTGATAAATACGGTCTAGGTCTGATGGCTAGATCACCTTGACAGTACCGTTGCCTAGATTAGTTTAACATATGAGTCAATGAATCGGAACAGTGGTTTAACAGTTTTGATCAGGAGACTCTAATTGCGGTAAAGTAATCACGTACCGATACCCTAACTCTGGCAAACCTTGAACAGAAATTTTTCCTCTATGGCGTTTAGCTAAATGGCAGCTTAGTAATAGCCCTAAACTTTCACGAGATTCACTATTCTGAGGTCTTTTTTCCGATTCAGAACCCCAACTAGTAGTTTCTGGATCAAAAGAACTGGATAAAAACTGATTGTCACAGAGGAAGTTTGAACTCGAAGGTAGTTCACTTATTCCCAGTGCTTCAGTGATGAATGGGGTTTCTAAAGCATTAGCAACCGCTGCTGCTGCTGAGGGGGATTGTAACGGTAACTCATAAATTTGTCCGTACATCTGAGGTAGACCATCTCCGAGCCAGGGGTGAGAAACCCAAACCGCGATTTTCAAAGACACGACATTAGCCCTCTCCAAATCAGTTTTTCGAGAGACATGGATGCGTACTTCACCCCCTGCCTCAGCCGAGTAAATCACACTGAATATGAGGTAATATAGCATTTGTCGTACCTTTTCTTTATCCAGAAACCAGATGCGATTACCTGGCTCTACAGATAGATGCAACTTTTGTCGATGTTGCTGGGCTATCTGTGCTAAATTGTTCATTGCTTGTTGACAGAGCATTTCAATATCTACAGCAGTTAAATTTAGTTGTTCGCTGTTTTCATCAAAAATCCCCAAGCAAAGAATTTCATCAACCATCAAGACCAGCTGACGACCACTGCAATAAACAATTTCTAGATATTCTTTTTGTTTATCAGTCAAAGACCCATAAACTTGGCGACTTAATACACTAGCCATTCCCATAATCGATGTTAGAGGTGTGCGCAATTCCTGTGTCAGCTGAGTTAGTAATTTGTACTTAATGGTGTGAACTGAGTTAAAACCAGCTATCCCATCTAGAGAGACATTCCTAGGGCTAGAAGTTTGGCGATCAGACTCGACTTCCTGAGAGTGCTGAGGCTCTGTTGAAGAGTTAGTTAGCCAGTTAACAAAGCGGTCACGCTCTTTTTTCAAAAAATGATTCCGCTCAAATTCACTGAGACTCCAGCGAGCGGTAATTGCCAAAAACTCATAATCTTTGGTGGTAAAATTGCGAGGTACTAAATCCATAACTGCTAGGGTACCTAAACACTCTCCGTCAGCAGTTAACAGTGGTGCACCTAAGTAAGAACGGATACCGTAGTGGTGAACCAGTACACTACTAGCAAAGACAGGGTTGGCGACTGTATCATTAATCGCCAACATTTGATGACTATCTACTACATAGCTACAAAAGCATTCACTACGGGGCAACTGACGGGACTGTGCCACTCGATTCATTAGCCCGATTCTAGATAATCCCACAGCTGATTTGATGTGCTGTTGCGTTTGTACCATAAAGCCCAAAATGCAGATAGGCACATCTAAAAATCTGGCAGTAGTCTGAGTTGCCTCGTCGAAAACTGGTACTGTTTCTGCTTCGAGTAGACCTAAATCCCGAAGAGTTTTCAGTCGTTTTTTTTCCCGTTCTTTAGCAGTCAAACCATCCAAAGTACAAAAAAGTTGATTTTCTTTTGCCATAACCAACCCATTCCCCATGGTTACCTTTGGTAGCACCACAGTCCACTGGCTACTGTAGTGCTACCCACAACACTTAAGGTTCCCAGATAGAGTAGTGAAGTAAACAAATTCTCAGGAAAATAAATGCTTAAATAATGCCATTTTTTTTGGTATCAGAAGCATTTTTGCGGTTGTTTCGTTCCTGACCGCTTATGGGAGTGATGTCTGAGTAGACCAAGCTGGATGAGAAAGCAAAGAGGAAAATACCCGAACACCTCTGAGCTGATTCGAAAGAGGCAAATGACCTTTTGGTGCACTGAGATCCCAGATAAACTCATGGGGATATCGGGTCCAGCGATTGCCAGTTTTCCAACCAATTTTTGGCCAAAGTTTTTCCCAGTTTTTACCCAAAGACAACCAAAGCTCCCGCTGCACAGAAAATCCAAATTTGCCTTGAGAGTGAATAACCCACAAGATATCAATAGTTTGCAAATCTGTAATCGGGAAATTGTCTACTTCAGAAAAATACAGCCATCTTCTCTGTACAGCAGCAGCTCCTGCTAACTCACAGAGTTTTTCGAGAGTAAGACGGTCAGCTGCGAGAAAATCTTGTTTAACTAACAGCTGTTGCACGGGTGTGTAATCAATGCCTGCTTCAGAACGTAGGGGTACAACCCCAGTAGGAAAATAGGTTTGCAAAAATTCATTGGTTTTGGGCATATTGGCTTGATGGAGGGCTTGATAGGCAAAACCAGCACTGAGGATAGTCGGGTTGGCATGTTGCTCCTGTAAAAATTCCATTAACACGTCTAACCCGGCAGTGCCAGTGTTGGCAAGTTCCTGAATCAAAGCCTGTTGTTTTTTTTCAGAACTAGACTTTAGCTGGCGCTGGAGTTCGGCAACTGTGTTAGAGACTTCTGCTGGTAACCGGGCCGTTTGATCGCTCATGAAGGGTAGGGTTTGAGGTTGCACTCAAGAAGATTGAATGTGATAGGTTTTAAAGTCGAGAGTCAAGCAAGTTGATGCTTTTAACCTAGACTACGGCAAGGAACCGCTTGTATACAACCTTAAAGCTTATAATTGTCTAAGCTTAAACCTTTTACGATCAAGAACTTGTGCCAAAATTTCACCGAGCCTAGTCCGTCAATTGTCTGTAGCGGTGCTTCACTCATAACCTGGTGGAACAATTAACTTGCAGGTTAATTGTTAGGGGTTATGGGTTAGGTGTTGGCTTTGGTTAATGGTTAATAGTTAAGCGTGTAAGTGTTTAAGCGTGCTTAGTACCTAATGTAAGCGTGCTATCATGCCTAATGTAAGCCAGCCTATACTGAAGTAGATAGGGAGATACCGGTGAGGGAGAGACAACATCCGAGGGTATAAAAAGTTTTTTCCAAAATTGACAAATAATCAATTTACAAGCACAACAACTTACCAAATTTCAACCATTCTCTATTCTCACCTGCTTATCGAGCCTGAAGAATGCGGTTAATGATTTGAGTAGTGGAGGTAGGAAATTCAACCTGGACTAACTCAATCCGCCCCCCGTAGGATTGAACAATTTTGGCTTCTGGTAAAGTGGATAAAGTGTAGTCACCCCCTTTAACGTACACCTCTGGTTGCAGTGCTTCAATTAAACGATTAGCTGTGGTTTCAGCAAAAATCACTACCCCATCTACGGGTTTGAGAGTTGCCAGAATTTCTGCCCTCTGTATTTCAGGAACCAGTGGTCGGGAAGGATATCCTGGCTGTGATGGTTTAATGCGGTTTACTGATTGATCACTATTTAGCCCGACCACTAGAGACGAACCCAAGGATTTGGCAATCTTTAAGTAACGGACATGACCAATGTGTAGTAGATCAAAACACCCATTAGTAAATACCAGTGGTCGCCATCGCTCTGACTCCTGGGTGATCAGCTGTTGTAATTCATCTGCAGTGTAAATTCCAGTCATCTAACTTGAAAATAGTTCTGAGTGAGTCAGCCAGAGAGTTCTGAGTTAAAAGGACTTACTTCGGTAGTAGGTTTCTCTACTACCAAGGCTAGCTCCCTCGCCCCGAAGGAGCTGATTTCTAATTTGCCGTCTACGATGTTGATTGGATTTTTTACCAAGAGGGTCAGGGGGTTTGACAGATTTACCAAGCTCTGATATATGGTAACTGTTGGCTTTTAGTTAGTAGGCCAGTTCAGGAACCAATACTATTATACAGGCGATGTAAATCGGATTCTGAAAACATATCCAAAAAATTGCTCACTCATTCTTCGTTCGCCGCTTACATCCTCTCCTTACTTCTTTGAAAAAGGGGAGCAAGCGCGATTCGAGTTAACGATTCCACCACACCAGAATATTTTTTCTATAACCGAGGGGATTCTCTGAGATCCCCAGTGCTTCGATGTTCCGATTGCTAGCTAACACTGCCTACTGGCTCAAGGGTTTGAGCGAAGCAAAAGTGCCTTAGCTGATTTCGGCTCCAGTTATATACTAAAAAAGACTTATCTGAAGTTCCGGAAAACCCTGTCCGCAATTCGTTGAATTTTCCGTTCACGGAAAAGGGCAGCCCTAGTACACATAGGCTCAAACTTTTGCTCAAAATCGATAACCCATTTTGGCGGCGATTTTACTTCAGTTCATCTGACCTCTCACCACCGACCGTCCGGTAGACCGGAGACTGGTTGCGGAAGAAGTTGAAAGCTGATAAGTTAAACTCTGAGGGGTTAGCTTGTCTAGGTCAGCAGTTAGGAAATTGGCAGATGGGTGATAGCTGATAGTTAAATAAAAGCTCAGTTGATTTCTGTGGGAAGTATAAATACAAGGCAGCTCCGTCACAATTGAAGATTGACCAATAAACCCGATTTCGCCGTTTGAGGGAAAATTACTTTCATGTCTACTCCTTGGGACGTTTGTATCCCTGCTCATAGGCAAAGCGCACCAATTGGCTACGATTATGTAGTTTCAACTTATGGAGTATGCTACTGAGGTGAGTCTGCACAGTACGAGGGCTGATAAATAGGCGATCGCTTATTTCTTTGTTGGTTAACCCCTGAATAACTTGCCAAAATACTCGTTCTTCTGCTGGTGTCAAGGGTAGAGGTTTAGGTTTTGCCCCTACCTGAGCCAAAGTCTTAGAATTCTCAGCAGCTGCTGATGTTGAGAATTGGTTAGCTAGATGGCCAGGAGCTATAGCAGTAGCTTGCTGCATCAACCGAACAATTTCAGCATGGATACGGTGGGAGCGCTCTAGCAGTGCTTCGATTTTTGCCTCTAATTCTCTCGGAGCAACTGGTTTAGTTAAATAATCATCTGCTCCCATAGAATGACCATTAATACGGTCTTCTAATTCTGCTTTGCTAGACAAAAAAATAAATGGCATCAGCCTACCATTGGGAATGTTTCTCAGACGACGGCAAAACTCTAGCCCATCCATCTCCGGCATCAGTACATCAGAAACTACCAGATCCGGTGGATTTTTGACACAAGCTTCCAAGGCTTCAGTTCCCGAACACACTTGTTCTACCTGGTATCCTCGATGTTCCAGGTAGCGCTTCAAAAGAGTTAGCAGGGTTTTATCATCGTCAACAACTAAAATCTTTTTCATATTCTTTCTGGAGCCACCTTTTCTACAAACACTCCTGCCAATTGGTCATGAATTGATGCTGCTGCCATCTGGCTGGAAGTCTATGAAAGGCCAACTGAGACAAACAATACACCATATCTTTTGATCGGAATTCGATTGACCATAGGCAGCATCTATGCTAATAACACTGTAAGTTTCGGTGTTGAAGCCCTAACTATTGACACATCACCCAAGCAATTTTTTAGGAGCGATGGCGCTGCACAAAGCAGCCTTGGCTTGCTGTGGTAAAACAGTTGAACACCTTCCTATTACAGGAGAACTTAAGCTATAGAACCCCTATTTCAGCATAAAGGCTGATTTCAAACAGTTGAGCCATGGTGTAATAACTTCATCAAAGCTTTGAACTTGAACTACGTTCACTCATGCTAATACCCAGAAATGGGAATTTTCGGGAAGAAAGCTCAACAACTACCTGCTCTTTCTGTCACTCTTGCCCTGTCAAGTAGTAATTATCTTAATGAGAAGCTTAACTATAGTATAGTTTTTGCCATCCCCCTATGGATAGACCTTACGTCAACTACCATTTACCTGGGGTTAATCAGCAAAAAAGCTTAATGTCTCAAGCCCAGTGCAGTAGATCTGGTAGTTTTCTGACTATAGGTCTATTGCCAACTTCCATCTGACATTCATTAAAACTACTTTATGTACGAGCAAATTTCCCCTTGCCAGACTGGTTCTGCCATTACCTACAAGGATGGTCAACCCATTGTTCCTGACAACCCAATTATTCCGTTTATTCGCGGAGATGGTACTGGCGTTGATATCTGGCCAGCTGCCCAGAAGGTAATTGATGCAGCGGTCCAATGCGCCTATGGTGCCAAGCGCAGCATCAGCTGGTTTAAAATCTACGCCGGTGACGAAGCTTGCGAAAAGTACGGTACTTATCAGTATTTACCCCAAGACACCCTAAATGCCATCAAAGAATACGGCATTGCTATCAAAGGACCCTTGACAACTCCTGTGGGTGGTGGTATGCGCTCTCTCAATGTTGCCCTGCGGCAAATTAATGACCTCTACGCCTGTGTGCGTCCCTGTAAGTACTACCCAGGAACCCCCTCTCCCCACAAAACTCCAGAGAAACTGGATGTAATTGTCTATCGGGAGAATACAGAAGATATCTACTTAGGTATTGAATGGCCCAAAGGAAGTGAAGTTGCTGAAAAATTGATTACTTTACTCAATCAGGATCTAATCCCAGCGACTCCAGAACATGGCAAAAAACAGATTCCCTTAGATGCTGGTATTGGCATTAAACCCATCAGTAAAACTGGCTCCCAGCGTTTAGTGCGCCGCGCCATCCAACATGCCCTGAGGCTACCTAAGTCTAAGCAGATGGTGACTTTGGTACATAAGGGGAATATTATGAAGTACACCGAAGGCGCGTTCCGGGACTGGGGTTATGAACTAGCAACCACAGAGTTTCGAGCAGAATGTATAACTGAACGGGAATCTTGGATTCTCAGCAACAAAGAGCAAAATCCTGACATTACCCTGGAAGAGAATGCTCGCGCCATTGAACCGGGTTATGATGCCTTGACCCCAGAAAAACAGTCGAAAGTGGTCCAGGAAGTGGAAAATGTCCTTAATTCTATCTGGGACACTCATGGGCAAGGTCAATGGCAAGATAAAGTGATGGTAAATGACCGGATTGCCGACAGCATTTTCCAACAAATCCAGACTCGACCAGCTGAATACTCTATTTTGGCCACGATGAATCTCAATGGTGATTACCTATCCGATGCTGCTGCTGCTATGGTTGGTGGATTAGGTATGGGTCCAGGAGCGAATATTGGTGACACCTGTGCGATTTTTGAAGCCACCCATGGCACAGCTCCCAAACACGCGGGTCTAGACCGGGTAAATCCAGGCTCTGTGATTTTATCAGGAGTGATGATGCTAGAGTATATGGGTTGGCAAGAAGCTGCTGATTTGATTAAGAAGGGGATATCAGATGCGATCGCTAACCGGGAAGTTACTTATGACCTAGCCCGGATGATGACTCCACCCGTAGAACCTCCGTTGAAGTGTTCTGAGTTTGCTGAGGCAATCATTAAATATTTTAGCTAAACCGCGAGAAGCCCCGCACTTTACCTTCTGAGGGTAAGTGTCCTATGGGAAGCGCGGGGCAAGGGTCGGAACGTCGAAATGCCAATGTGATATATTAATAATGGTAGGGAAAACAAATTAAGAGCTAATCGCCACCTACCAACTGAAAATAGAACTTTTTTTTGTATTTTTCCGGCGGGTCGGGGCATCCCGGAGACGAAACCGATAGATAGGGTCGCCTTAATCAATAAGTTTTAACCCTTTTCTGCATAGCCGACCAACCATAAAGGCGACCCTATCCTTACGGTAACTTCTGACCGTGTCGTTAATAAAGCTTACCCTTGTATCCTCGGCAATAACTGGAGTTGGTAAGAAGCCCGCGCTGTCCCGTTAGGGCAGCTTCGGGAGTATGTCACGTCGCCTTAGCTGACTTGGTTCAAGCTTAGACTTTAACTGAGGCTGATTGAAAAACTGATTTTGACTAGTAGACTGGGTAGAAAATTGCCCCAATTTACTAGTTCCTTGCGGTGCTACTGGTGTAAGCGGTGCTGCCGTTGGTACACCGGTAGCTTGCCGGAATGGACTAGAGTAGGTGTTGGAATTGAGAGGAACTGTAGGTGTTGTCGGAAAAGTTCTATCGTTCCTTGTTCGAGGTAGATTGACTCCAGGATAATTAATTTGTCCTGGATAAGGAGCTGTTGTGGGTGTGGTCGAGAAATTCCTGTTGCCGGTTACACCTGGTGTTGTTACCCCAGGATAGGTAATTTGTCCTGGATAGGAGGGAGTCGGTAATGCTTGATTGCCAGTTGCACTCAACGGTATTCCCCCCCTAGCTTTAATTTCCTGAGTTCCTGAGTTCCGTTGTTCGAGAACTCCCCTGTTTCCATAGGAGATGTTTGAAGGCAATATGTTAGCGGGTAGTTGAGCTTTGCTATTACCGGTATTAGACTTAGCAGCATTAAGCCTATTCAAGGCTTCCTGTAAAGGGCTGACTGGTAACTCGGCTGGATTAGTGTAGGGGGAATTGAAGGAACCCAACCCCAATACAGAATTAGTCTGGTTCAGTGTGCTTGAGGATAAAGATCTCTGATTAACAGAGTTAGGATTGGTCAGTAAGCCAGTCCCAGGAACAGGAGGGATATTAAACAAATCGTTTGTAGATGTAACAAACGGATTTCTGGCTTTTGAGGACTGCTGAGGTTGGACGTTTGGCGTTAGTAAAGGTGATGTTGCTTGGGAGTTAGCTTTTGTCTGCTGAATAACTTGAGTAAATAACCCTTCCGAATTTTTGGTTTTAGACTTTCTGGCTTTATTGGTTTGCTGTGGTGGTACTGATATAGCACTTAGGGCTTCGAGCTCTGCTAATAGCACGGCAGAATTATCAATATCAGCCAACGTTGCTGCTAGTTCATCATCTTCAGAAGACAGGGTTGGTTCAACGGTGGGAGTATCAGTGTCAGCCACTTGATTGATCCCAATTGCCCTTAACAATTCTGGACGGTTCCAGTATTCCCGGACAAACCACAACATTAGGGATAACAAGACAGCTGCTCCCCAAAATGCTGGTCGTCCCAAAGGTTGTAGTTGAGCTTTCCAATAGCGGAGGTAAGCAGGAGGTTGATTACGAGAAGACATGGCAGGTTTCAACGATGTTAGACATTTCAGCTTCGCTGTAACTTGATGCTAGCCTCTAATCAAAGGATTCAGGTTTACAATTAGCAATTTACAATTAGCAATTTACAATTAGCAACAATAACTACCTATCTATCGGGCCTATCTATCGGGCAGCCCTATATAACAACAATCCTCCCGCACCTAGTCCAAATAAATTAGGCAACCAGGCTGCCATCAAAGGAGAGAAAATGTTAACTAGACCTAGGGCATTCGTTATAAACCCTAATAAGTAGTAAGAAAAAATTACTAAAACACTAATCCCGAAACTGGTTGCTTTACCTGTACGTTGAGGACGAGTTCCCAAGGAAGCTCCCACTAAACCAAAAACTAGACAAACAAAGGGAAAAGAAATTTTTTGTTGAATTCTGATCCTAAGTTTACGGATTTTTTTAGCATTACCACTATGGCGTAATACCTCCAAACGCTCTAGAGACTGAGCAATGTTCATTTCACCATAGTCACGATTTTTTTTTGCCAAATCCAAAGGTGTTCTAGGAAGTTGTAGCTTTTGTTTTTGAAATCTGAGGATATTGCGGTAAGAAGCATCGGGAGATATAATATAAATAGTCCCATCTAAAAAATCCCATAGATTTTCAGTGGGGTTCCAAACGGCAGACTCAGAGGTAACAATTTGTTCCAGACCGGTCTGAGAAAAGTCTAAAATTGTCAAGCCTCTCATCTGCTTACCATCAAATTGCTCGGCGTAGAACCAACGCTTAATTTTGTTTACTTTTTTGCCATTGGGTAGCTTTACTTTTTGATATTCGGGATAAAATATGTTCCTTTCCTGAAAGGATGGTCTCTCTTTTTTGAGCGCTTTGTCTAAAGTGATTTTGGACTGGTAGTTAGCCGCAGGAACCACTAATTCATTAAATACAAATGTCAGACTTGTAACGAGCAAACTCACCACTACAGCAGGTATTACGAGTCGGTAGATGCTTACCCCAAAGCTGCGCATGGCAATCAACTCACTATCGCTGCTGAGGCGAGAGTATGCCATCAGAGCAGCTAGGAGCATAGACATTGGTAAAGCATAGGAAATAAACTGGGGTATCTGCAACAGTAGCACTTGAAGTGCAATTCCCAGTGGTAATCCTGCTTCAGTAACTTTGCGAACCAACTCAAATAGGGTTCCAATAGCTACGCCCAGTGATGAAAAAGCACCTATACCAAACAGCAGTGGTGGGATTAGCTCAAATACAATGTACCGATCCATCACTGATAAGCCAGGCATTAGTGCAATGATGGACTTGGATTTACCAAATTTCATGATGTGCTAATCACTAAATTAATTTTTTTTAATAGCTTTTTTTATCGTTGAAACCCTGTCCCTAAGTAATACTTACGTACTAAAGGATTATCATAAAGCTCTTCAGCACTTCCGGCAGCCAGGATTTGTCCTTCTCGCATAATGTAGGCGCGGTCAGTAATCGCTAGGGTTTCTCTTACATTGTGGTCAGTCACCAGAATTCCCATTTGGCGATCGCGTAATCGAGCCATAATTTTTTGAATCTCTGACACAGCAATGGGATCGACACCAGCAAATGGCTCATCCAAGAATAAGAACTTCGGTCCAAGTGAACCAACAGCTAACGCTCTTGCGAGTTCTGTTCGACGTCTCTCTCCTCCAGAGACTTGATTACCTAAGGTATTGGCGACTTTTTCCAAGCGAAACTCTTGGAGTAAGTAATGCATTCTTAATCGCCACTCGCCACGAGGCACACCAGTTTGTTCTAAGACTAATTGAATATTGTCCCGAACACTAAGGTGGCGGAAGATACTCGCTTCCTGAGCCAGGTAACCAATACCTAGCTGGGCTCGCCGATTGATCGGCATGGCAGTGATATCTTGATCATCTAGCCAAACTGTACCTAGATTGGGTTTTTCTAGACCAGTGGCAATGTAGAAGGTTGTAGTTTTACCAGCACCATTAGGACCAAGCAACCCTACAACTTCCCCTTGGGCAACGGAAAGATTAACGCGACTTACAACACTTCGCCTGCCATAGGACTTATGGATATTATCTAATAGTATTTTCACGGATAGCACCTTGAATCAGTCATTAGTCAATAGTCCATAATCCTTATATCCTTGCTAATTGACCAATGACCAGGAAATGACCAGGAGTGGTTGCAGGCTATTCTATCAATTAAGATGTAGTTTTTAAGCCATAATGGCTGATGGTAGGGGTTGATTTAGTTAGGGAAGCCCTGGAGCAGGTGATGTGGTGCTGTCTGAGTCAGTAACGATGTAAATTGATTCTACCTGTTGGTTCTGTTGAGGCAGGGCTACAAAGCGTCCTTCATCAATTAAATAGGTAATGGTTTCACCCTGAATACTATTGCCCTCCTGCAACACAAAAACATTACCATTGAGAACCAGACGGCGCTCACGGCTGAAGTATTGGGCTTGGGCTGCAGTTGCTTGTATTTGGCGAGCGGGATAGTTAATTTGGACATTGCCACGGGCTGTGACTACGCCAGTTTTGGAGTTAGCTTCCTGGACATCAGAGCGAACCGTCAAGGCACTTCCATCAGCTGCTGATGGTTTATTTTGGGCTTGTGCTTGGGGGATGTTAAGGAAAGTTGGTAATGCGATCGTACCTACCAAGGTAACTGGCAAGAATAATCTTAGACCTAGATTATGCCTTAATCGGTTAGTATATTTAAGGTCGGACTTCATGCTGTTGTGTGTGATGACTGATCTCGAATACCAATAAGCTGTTCTGCCTACTAGTTTAAGCAAATCCAGCCATAGCTTGGGAATGAAAATGGGCTTTTTGCTCTAAGGCACGTGTTTTAGTTTTGACGACTAGGCAGCAACAAAGTTTCTCATCCTTTCAAAGCATGTGCTAACAACTAATGGTTAACAAGTTAATGGTTAACAAGTTAATGGTTAACCATCAACTCCCTTGAGTTTTGGAAAACCCCTAACCCCTTCGCCACCAACTACAACATCATTGCTGTCAGCCGCCTCTAACTGTCTAACAAAATCAGCAACTTGCTCTGAGCCGACATTTTGCAATGCCTGTAGGAGATTAACACTTTGAGATAGTAGCTCAGTGACATCAATCCCCCCATAGTCTGGTTGATAGTTACTGAGACGTCCGATCCCTTCACCGAGTAAAACCACTGCACCACGCCAGTTTAGATTACCTAGGTGGTAGCAGGCAACAGATATTTGTAAAATACCTTGATAAAATCGCTTTTGCGGCTCAACTGCTTCTATCCATAAAGCTTCAAGGGTGTCGTGACAAGCGTAAAACTCTTGCTGATTAAATTGATCGACACCCTGCCAAAATTCTTCAGGTAGTACTATGGCTGTCATGCCATGCTATCTCGCGCAGCTTTAATTTCGTCTAGGGAAATTTCTTGCTTATCACCCGCAAAATCGTTATCCGGAGTCAAAAATAACATACAGTGGCACTCCTTGCGTTCCCGCATGGGGACACAAGGGCAATTCCAGAAAGTAGCTTTCACCTCTGCTTCTTTGTCTTCATAATGGCGGCAAGGGCATAAGGGAGCACCGAGTTCTTCTTTATGTTTGGCAAGTCCCTCAATCACCACAGCCGTTACGCTTGGGTCAACACAGAAGTAAGTGTCAGTACGCTGAGCATAAGTCTGAGCAAAGTTTTGCATCGCCTCCAGTTTACTATCACTGGCTTGATTAGCTCCCTCCGCTTTACTATCACTGGCTTGATTAGCTATTGGTGATGTAGTCATTTAGTAAAATTGAGTTGTGAAAGAGTTTTTAGCATTGTATCGTACTGTCTTACAGGTAAATCGGATAGTTGTTGATCCTTGCCATAGTTTAAGATAATTGTTTGATGGCTTGAATTGGTCTTAAGCTGCCGTATACATCCGTTACGAATCCGTTGCGTTCCACAGCTTATTTGCTATCGGATCGGTTGCTGTAACTGGTGTTTTAGGGGCTCAGTCGTATTAATTACAATGCCCAAACTATCGCGCTTAAGTTGTTGGACTGGCTTCCCCACGGATACATCTTTTGGCCACAGTAAGCAACGACTCCCAGGAGGTAGGGAGTTAAGACTAACAGGATTTTGAGTCAGCCAGATCAAGGGTAGGTAGGGGGGTAGGTAGAGTTGCTCTTCGGCTTTCCCATCAATTCCGGCTTTGGTCGCAGCAAGGGCTTCTAACACTACTGAGTTACCGTGCAATAAACCTGTTCTCGATGTCCAGAATTTGACATTTGGCTGAGTCCGACAAGCATAGGAGTACATAGAAGCAGCAGCAATAACGGCTTGTTCAAAGTTTTCCGGATGCCATTGACTGGAGCTATCGAGGCAGATGATAATTTCTTGAGAACCAGTCAATACTTCTAACTCCCGTACCAGTAATTCACCGTAACGAGCACTGGTGCGCCAGTGAATCAGACGGGTAGGGTCACCAACTCGGTAAGGTCGTAGTGCTTTGGTAAGGTCTTGGCTAAGTGATTGAGATTTGTGATCGCTTTGGACTTGCATACTGTCCTCTTTACCAATTTCATCCACTAGGGGACAGCGAGTAAGGGGAAGTACAGTGGGATAAACTACTGCCCTAGCGCTAACATATCGACGGCGACGGCACCAAAATAATCCCAAGGGTGTGGCAGTTCTCAATTGTACCTGGTGCCACCGATAGACTCCTCGTTTGGCGGTGGGATGGTAATAAACCCAGCGATGGACACTTTGGGCTGGAATGCTAGCTACTGGTGTTTTGGTCATTGCTCCGAGTTCTGGTGGGAGCATATCCTGAATTTGTAATAGGGTTTGAGGTCCGAGGGTGGGGTTTTCTATTTCTAGTTCAATGGTTAACTGGTCTCCGACACTGACCGGTGAGATCGGACGTCGGCGTACTGATAGATGCTGAAGCGATCGCACTGGCAAGATAGCGGCAATTACCAGTAGGGCAAAAATAATCGCACTGATCACATAGAGCCATCCTGCCATGGTATTGGTGGCAGCGCCAAAGAAACAAATGGCAATTCCTGCTAAAAGCAAACCTCCATAGGCGGGATTAACCCAGTTGGTTTCTAACCATTCGGTGGTTTGTTTGATAACGCTCATGACTTTTTACAGTTATTCAACCCTTAACTTGTTCTCGTACCTGTTCTACACTCAAGCTAAGGGCTTCTGCTACCTGTTCCACTGTTAGTCCCATCTTCAGGAAACGGGGCACAGCCTCGAAGATTGCCTGTTCAGCTATGAATCGTGCTTCAGCCTCTTGTTGTCGCTCCTGTTCAGCTATGAATCGTGCTTCAGCCTCTTGTTGTCGCTCCTGTTCAGCTTTTTGAGCTCGTGCACGTTCTACTTCCGCCCGCTCATTACCAATCAGCAATAGATTACCTTGGTTATCCCACCACCTTAACCAGAGTTGGTTTTGATTTTGATAGGTTCCCTGCCACAGTCCCAATTCGATTCCTAATGGTTCAATGGGATAATGACCTCGCTGGTTGGGCTTCATTTTGTGATAGAAACCTTTAAGGAATTCATAGACCTCCAAGTTACCGGTTTTGATTTCATAGATGCCGTAATAGGCAATGCGTATAATCTGTTCATAAACCCAAAATTTGCCTGGTTTAGTGACTTTGCCTTGCTCACTTCGGGATAGAGGAGTTTGGTCTCGTTCTTCTTCCCCGTTCCCACTGGCAAATTCAAGAGCAATTAAAGGAGCGATATATTCTCGCCATATAACGTAGGAACGGCGAATTTCACCATCTAACTTAGGCGGAACGTTGGGAACATAAAACCAGTCAGGAGCTTCTGCTCCTTTTTCGGGTGGGTCAGTTTCTCGCCAATAGATACCACAGTCTTGTCCAATGGCATAGTGTCCATCGGGATGAATTTGCTGTAAAACTGGTCCAATGGAATCTGTGAGTAAGATGCTTTGGGGGTGTTCCTGAAAATTTTTCACAAAACTTCCATCTGATTCTGGTAGTTGGGTGTGATCTGGGAAAGGAGGAGGTAAAACAACCCGGTCAATACTTTGAGTCATGGTTTCTTCATCGGCTCCTACTGGGGGTATAGATTTATTTTGGCAGAATTTTTAATGAGTCAGGACTTAATAAACTTTCCAATTATCTCCCTTAAAAATACCTACAAAATTTTGCGCCCAGTCAAAAGTCCCCGCACTTCCAACATGGCAGAATAAGTAGGCAAAATATGAAGGGTTTCATGATCTGGAGTTTGTTCCAAAGCGGTAGCGATCGCTTCTGCTAAATCTTCTTTAATAATCAATTCGCAATTAGTCTGGTCTTGATTCTGGTCTTGATTCTGGTCTTGATTCTGGTCTTGACTCTGGTCTTGATTCTGGCTGTATTCTAGACGGAGTGCCATATCATAAACGCGATCGCCACTGACTACCACAGTTCCCCCTGAGTTCACTAATTTTTCTGTATCCACATCCCAAATCCAAGACACATCTGTGCCATCAGGGGTTCGGTCATTGAGTACCACTAGCTTAGTGGATGCTCCACCTTGTTTTTGCAAGTCATTAACAGCTCGAATCGTTTCATTCATCCCTACTGGATTTTTGGATAACAGAATCCGAACCTGCTTCCCATCCACAACTAATTCTTCTGCTCGTCCAAAGGCAGCGCGGAAGGTTTTAATACTGTTGTAGATGGTATCCCGGTCAATTCCCATCTCTATGGCTAGTAATCCCGCTGCCAATGTATTGTATTTGTTATAGATACCAATTAATATTTGTGGCCACTGGCTACTATTGACTGCGAGTTGAGGTTTACTAAAGCCACATTGAGGACAGTGATAGTCTCCTAGATGGGACAGATAAACACCCTCATAGTCCAGGGGATGTCCACAACTGGGGCAGTAAATTGAGTCAACAGCATGGGGAATTTCATCAAGATAGACATCTGGCTCACTTAACCCAAAGAAAAGGACTCTCTGGGGTAACTGTTGACCCAGGTAAGAAAGGGTAGGGTCATCGCCGTTTAAGACCACAACGGTTTCCTCCGGTAAGGGAGCGATCGCATTTTGCCAGCGACGGCTAATAGTATCCACTTCCCCATAACGATCGAGCTGGTCACGAAACAGGTTTAAGCCCAAAATAAATTTAGGCTGACAATCAAGCAATACCAAGGGCAGCACATTTTCATCCACTTCCAAAAGGGCGTAGTCAGCATCCAACTGACCAATCCCATTGGTATTAACTAGGAGTGCGGTCACTAAGCCATTAATCAAATTTGCCCCAGTCCCATTGTGAGCCACTCGCCAACCTTGGCTCTCAAGGATAGTGCACAGGAGTAAAGAGGTGGTAGTTTTACCGTTAGTACCAACAATTAGAATGACACCTTGTCTGACCTGAGCTAATAGTAACGGCAGGACTTGAGGCTGGAGACGACGGGCAATTGCTCCAGGCAGAACACTTGCTGCCCCTAGGTTTAATAACCGAACCAGAGCGGTGACGGTTTTGGCAATGCCTACGGATAACCCTAATCGTAATCTATCGATAATTGATCTAGTCACGGGATGAAAGCTAAAAGTTGTTCGTGGATGAAAGAGTCGGAACAGAAGATGAACGAATCAGAATCGAAATTTCCGATGAAAGCTAAAACCTACCATTGATTAAGAGGATAATTAGGGAAGATTTCACGCCCACCACAGCGCAAGTCCTTCACTTTGTCCTTCATACAATAGTGCTACATCGTTCATCTTTGATACTTAATAGGCAATGCTACCAGTTCAAGAAGCAGAGTCAATCATTCTCAATTTGGTTCAACCCTTTGACCCACGGCTGGAAACACAGGTGGTAGAGCTATCCGCTGCTACTAATAGAATTCTGGCAGCAACAGTGACCAGTAACTTAGATTTTCCGCACTGGGATAATTCAGCCATGGATGGGTATGCCGTGCGTTATAGCGATGTCCAATCCTGCAATCGCGAACAACCAGTAGTTTTAACTATTGTCGAAGAAATCCCTGCTGGATATCAACCCCAATCTGAAGTCAAACCGGGACAAGCGTCACGGATTTTTACTGGAGGTTGTATGCCAAAAGGAGCTGATACGGTGGTGATGCAAGAAAACACCAAGCTCCAGGACAATCAGGTGATGATTTTGGAGGCTCCCCAACCCCAAGCCTTTGTCCGTCATCGGGCATCTTTTTACCAAGCCCAAACCAGTCTTATGAAACCAGGAATTAGGCTTGGTGCTCCAGAAATTGCCGTCTTAGCTGCAGCTCAGTGTAACCAACTGACAGTGTATCGGCGTCCTCGGGTGGCAATTTTTTCCACTGGCAACGAGCTAGTAACCCCTGACCAACCCCTAAAACCTGGTCAAATTGTGGATTCTAATCAGTATGCCTTGGGTACCTTTGTCTCCCTCTTGGGGGGAGTACCCATACCTATGGGGATTGTGCGCGATCAGCCAGACGATCTAAAAAATGCGATCGCAAACGCTATATCCGAAGCAGATATGGTTCTATCTACTGGCGGTGTATCAGTGGGGGATTATGACTATGTAGACAAAATCTTAGCCCAGCTCGGAGCAGAGATTCACATCCACTCCGTTGCGGTTAAACCCGGTAAACCCCTAACTGTTGCTACTTTTACCTCCCCCTTGCCTAATTCCCCAGAAGACAGTGACCTTTCTAGTACTCCCTCGTGTTTAAAACGTCCAGTACTGTACTTTGGTCTACCTGGGAATCCCGTTTCAGCACTAGTCAGTTGTTGGCGGTTTGTTAAACCAGCACTGTTAAAACTATCTGGTTTACCGGAGGAAGTCTCGAAACCAGTTTTTGTCAAAGCGATCGCATCTGATGACTTACATGCCGGTGGACGCCGGGAAACTTACCTGTGGGGACAACTGTGTTTAGATGCAGCTGGTACCCACAAATTTCATTTGGCCAGCGGTAGTCATAGTTCTGGTAATTTGATTAATCTTGCTCACACCAATGGTCTAGCGGTGGTGCCAATCGGTAAAACCTTGATTCGGGCTGGTGAATCGGTATTAGTTTTACAGGTAGGGGAAGGTGTAACTACTCTTCACCCTAACCTGACGTTATAGCTTGGGCTGATCAAATTCAAAAATCAGACTTGCTGTTCCTAGATATCCTGTACCCACCCCATCATCCTATACCCTGCCAAAAGCAGGATTTTTGGTTTCACTCGGTAAGTCTTAACTGATGGGGAGTTTGAGGGATACATGGATCCCTCAAGCAGATTTTATCCGGTCAATCCCGGTAAAATCTGCAACAGATATAGGTCTATAGACCAATAATTCTGTGTTAGAAATATTAGTATGACTCTGACCATGAACTATTGCTACCGACTTTACCCCGACGCCATCCAAGAGCAAACAATGCTGCATTGGCTGGAAATATCTCGCAAGGTTTACAACTACGCCTTGCGGGAAATCAAGGATTGGGTGAATTCGCGTAAGTGTAGTTTGGACTATTGTTCCCTCGAACGAGAATACATCATTCCAGCTGACAAGCCTTTTCCTACCTACTACAACCAGCAAAACGCACTTCCCCAGGCCAAGAAAGAATTCCCATTACTCGCAGAAGCTCCCTCTCAAGTTCTGCAAACTACAATTCGCAGATTGCACGATGCTTGGAATTATTTCCAACACAGAGGGTTTGGCTTTCCTCGCTTCAAGAAGTTTGGACAAATGAAGTCCATGCTGTTTCCTCAATTCAAAACCAACCCGATTACAGGTTGGCAGATTGCGCTGCCCAAGGTAGGCAAAATGCCCATCAACTTGCACCGACCCATTCCAGAAGGGTTTGTGGTCAAGCAAGTAAGGGTGTTAAGGAAGGCAGATAGGTGGGAAGTAGTACTCACGATCAAGTCTGAGGTATCGATACCTATAGCTCAACCTCACGGAGAAGCTATAGGTATCGATTTGGGTTTGGAGAAGTTTTTGACAACCTCGGATAGAGAGTTTATTGCTAGACCCCGATTCTTGACATCCTTGTACCGCGAGTTGGAATTACTGCAACGCAAGTATGCCAGAACGAAAAAGGGTTCTAAAAACCGCCAGAAGGTAAGGAAGCAGGTTGCCAGATTCCACAATCACATTGCAAATGTTCGGAAAGATTGGCAGTTCAAACTGGCTAACCATCTTTGTACCAAGGAGGGTATTGGGATAGTGTTGGTTGAGGATTTGAACTTGAAAGCTATGTCCAGAGGGATGTTGAGAAAACACACTCAAGATGCAGCTTTCGGTCAGTTCCTCAACTTGCTCGAATGGGTGGCGAAAAAACATCAAGTTTATTTTGCCCGTGTCAACCCTGATCGAACATCTCAAACTTGTCCTAAATGTGGAACACATACGGGCAAGAAAGAACTCTCCGAAAGGATGCATAGATGTGGTGAATGTGGATACGAGACGGACAGAGATCATGCAGCATCAGAAGTAATCCGGCTGCGTGGTCTAGAACAACTGAGTACCCAGGGACTCTGGGGAATAGAAAACGCCTATGCAGTCGGTCTGCCGGGGACGGAGGAAACTCCGTCTAGGTCAGAGGCAAAACCTCGCAAGAGAAAAACTAGGAATGCCAAACTGTGAGGTTTGGAAGCCCGCGCTGTACCGTCAGGTCAGCGTCGGGAGGATGTCACAATAGATAGAGTAGTCTTGGAAACCAGGTTACTGGTCAGTAGCGCCTATCGATACTATCTACGGTAATCTTCAAGGTCTTAAGCCTAGCCAGCTCAAGCAACTCAAACGGTTGTATCACCAACGCTTACCCAGCGATAACTTGACTACGCCGGAGTTTGCTCAACGTGTTGCGGCCATTAGCACAGACATCCAACAGCCCCTATGCACCTACATCAATCGGCGGGGACAAGTGATTCGTGTGGCTGTAGGTACCCCTACTCAGACCAAAATTCCTCCCCTGGAATTGCCCCGTTACGGTGCTGAACGATTGTGCGGGATTCGCTGTATCGCCACTCAGCTCAAATCAGAAATCCCCAGAGAATCTACCCTCACGGCTATGGCAATTCAGCGATTGGATGCATTGGTGGTACTTACGATTACTGGCTCAGGTATGATAAGGCGGGGTGGTGGAGCAACAGGTTATATCAAAGAAACCTATCTCGCACATTTACTCCCTCCTAGTAACTCAGAAGGAAACAATCAGGTAGACTCTCAACTCCTAAATTGGAGTGTATCATCACCCATGAGTCTGGATATTCTGACCAAGCAGGATTTCCAGGAATTGGTCGAAGAGCTAGAAGCTGAGTTTCGAAGGCAATTTGTGGCTCAGCAAGTCGATGTTGACCAAGATAGGGTGCTGATTATAGGATTAATGACTGAAAAAATCAGCCCAGAGCGATTTGAAGATGGCTTAGCAGAAATTGGGCGGTTGGTGGAAACCGCTGGTGGAGAAGTATTAGGGGTAATCCAGCAAAAGCGATCGCATCCCCATCCCCAAACAGTAGTTGGTAGCGGTAAGGTAGAGGAAATTGCCCTGACTACCCAAACTCTAGCCGCTAATCTGGTAGTATTTGACCGTGAACTATCACCAGCACAAGCTCGCAACCTAGAATCCCAAATTGGTGTTCGGGTTGTAGACCGTACTGAAGTGATTCTCGATATTTTCGCCCAAAGAGCTCAATCCCGTGCTGGTAAATTGCAGGTGGAACTGGCACAACTAGAATATATGTTGCCTCGCCTTACTGGTCGGGGTCAGGCAATGTCCCGGTTAGGAGGTGGCATTGGTACTCGTGGTCCGGGTGAAACCAAACTGGAAACCGAACGTCGCTCCATTCAGCGTCGAATTGCCCGACTTCAACAAGAAGTAAACCAATTACAGGCTCATCGGTCAAGGTTAAGGCAGCGGCGTCAGCAACAGGACGTTCCGACAGTGGCGGTCGTTGGTTATACAAATGCCGGCAAATCTACCCTGTTGAATACCCTAACCAATGCTGAGGTTTATACCGCTGACCAGTTATTTGCTACTCTTGACCCCACCACCCGACGCTTACCTATTGTTGACTCAGTAACGGGTAAATCTAGCGCTATGCTATTGATCGATACGGTAGGGTTTATTCACGAGTTGCCCCCACCCTTAGTAGATTCATTTCGGGCTACCCTCGAAGAAGTAACAGAAGCAGATGCTTTGCTGCACGTAGTGGATTTATCCCATTCAGCGTGGGCTAGTCACATTCGTTCTGTAATGGGAATTCTAAGGGATATGCCCATTACACCAGGACCGATTTTAGTGGCATTTAATAAAATTGACCAAGTAGACAGTGATACCCTAGGGTTAGCGAAAGAAGAATTTCCTCAAGGAGTGTTTATTTCTGCTAGTAAACGTTTTGGACTGGAGACATTGCGTCAGAAACTAGTTGAGTTAGTTCACTATGCGATCGCAACTCAATAAAGTGAATCAGCTTCAGAGGTTGTCTGAGAAGTCTCATTTGCTACATCAAAGCCCCCATTGGTCCCCCAAGCGAGGGATTGCTCGCTTGGGGGACTTTTACCAGCAAATGGATTCTTGTTCCCCCCAAGCGAGGGATTGCTCGCTAGGGGGGCTAGGGGGGCAAAATTCAGTATCAAAAAACTTGGGAGATATCCTCTCATAAAAAATTCCCCAAAATCGGGAGTTCGCTAGTTCTAAACAAGTAGTGATTTTTGCAGTTTTATTTCTTGCTAGGAGTCGATTTTACCAACGTCTCTTACTACTTCTAGAGGACTAAAATTATGATATAATGACTTAATAAACTGGATTAGCTTCATAAAAAATTCACAAGTGTCAGCTAATAGATAGGGATAATTTAATTGTTAAAACCAAAAGCAACTTCAAAGTTTGATGCTTCGTTCTGGGGACGCCGATATCCTAAATTTCCTTGAACAAATCCAGTTGGCTCGCAACGTCCCGATTGGCTTAAGGTGCTATCGTCTGCGAACTATGTGTATGCATTTTGGGCGCTGGTTAAACTTAGAGCCAGAAGCAATGCGTCAGCTGGTTTTTTTGTGCTATTGCCACGGTTTAGGGAAAATTAGCATTCCCGATCAGATCCTGTTCAAAACAGGACCGCTGACAGAAAAGGAGTGGACAAAAGTTAAGGAGTATCCTGAAGTTTCAGAACTGATTTGTAACCAGCATCCGCTCTTGAAGGAGTTTGCATTCTTAGTGCGTACCCACCAAGAGAGGCTGAATGGCACTGGTTATCCGGATGGGTTGCGTGGTGAAAAAATTCCTTACATTGTTCAGGTCTTTCAGCTGGTGAATGCGGCAGATGCTATCATCAGCAAGCGGCTATATCGTAACCGTAGTGACCCCCCAGGCATTCGCCCCTACTGGAAACAGGCGGTAGCAGAAATTACCAAAGAAATAAACCTTGGTGCAAGAGATCCAGAACTCTGTGAAAAGTTTTTTCGTTTTCTTGAACTGTACTATCGAGGCGGTGGTTGAAGGTTAAAGGTTGTTCGCGTAGCGTGGCCGTTCGCGTAGCGTGGCCAAAAGGCCAAAAGGCCAAGGTTTAAAATTGTTCGCGTAGCGTGGCCGTTCGCGTAGCGTGGCCAAAAGGCCAAAAGGCCAAGGTTTAAAGTTGTTCGCGTAGCGTGGCCGTTCGCGTAGCGTGGCCAAAAGGCCAAAAGGCCAAGGTTTAAAGTTTAATAAAAAAAGAGTTTACTAGTTGGTTTCACCTTTTTATTTCTTAAGCTATTGCCAACAGGTCTTACAATTACCAAGCATCTCATCAATACCTATTTTAAGGGTTATATAAATCCGCTGACTAAAGTTGTCGCAGCATGGGAGCTTTTTACCTTATTTTTGAGGGTTAAACGGTCATTTGCATTTCTGTGTAAAAACAGTAAAGTTGCTAATTTGTCAATAGAAATTAAGAAAAATTTTTCAAAACTTTATTCCTTATCCTTCATCTTTCATCCTTGATCCTACCCTAAAAGGGACGCCTAGGGCGAACATCCTTCATCCTGAGACAGTTTCAACTGTTGCAAGTGATACACCCTAGCAGTATCAGTTAGGTTATATTGTAAAGGGGTGATGCTAATGTAGTTGTCGCGAATTGCCTGAACATCAGTAGGGATATCTTGAGGTAAGTGAATATGATCGGGTTGTTCAACATCCTCAATAACTTCACCAGCTAACCAGTAATAGATTTTGCCTCGGGGATCAACTCGTTTCTCAAAATTCTCGATGTAACGACGAATTCCTTGACGGGTGATGGCAATACCAGCTATGTCTGAGACCTTAACAGGTGGCACGTTGACATTGAGTAATGTTGTTTTTGGTAAAGGTTGCTCTGACAGCTGATTTAGGAGAGTTTTCGCAAATGAAGCCGCTACTTGAAACTCCTTTGAGGTGTAGGTGACTAGACTGAAGGCAATGCTGGGAATCCCTCCGATTAACCCTTCCATAGCAGCTGAGACAGTGCCAGAGTAGAGGACATCCGTACCCAGGTTAGAGCCGTGGTTAATCCCAGAAAGCACTAAATCTGGTGCGCTATCCATTAATGCCCACAAAGCCAGCTTTACACAGTCTGAAGGGGTTCCAGAACAAGACCAAGCAGTAACCTTGGGATGGAAGATGTTATCTATAACTTCAGCACGGATGGGCTCATGAAGGGTCAAACCGTGACCAGTTGCTGAGCGCTCTCGGTCAGGACATACTACGGTAACATTGTGCCCCGCTTCAGCGAGGGTGTTGGCAAGGGTACGTACACCAAGGGCGAAGATACCATCATCGTTGCTGATCAGCAATTCCATAGGATATGAGGCTACAGCTAAAGATAAAAGTCGCTGTTCGATTCTAATCTGAAATTGATATATTCTAAGACCATCTACCCCACTCACCTGACCATTTTTTCAGTAAAATGAAACAGTCCTGCATAAATGACAGGGGTTTCCGGTTCTTCTCTTACTAACCTAAAATTACTGATGACAAGCCTCAACGAGATTGAGACCCAACTAGCTACACTCAAAGAAGAAGCAACCATTGCGATCGCTTCTACTGATACCTTGGAACAATTGGAACAGTTGCGCATTAATTACCTAGGCAAGAAAGGGCAACTGTCTCAGATATTGCGGGGAATGGGTAAGTTAGCACCAGCAGACCGACCTAAGATTGGTGCGATCGCAAATGTTGTCAAAGAAACCCTCCAGCATAACCTAGAGCAGAGGCTCCAAGACCTGAAAGCAGCTGAAATTCAGGCAAAATTGCGCTCAGAAACCCTGGATGTGACTATGCCAGGGGTATATCGTCCCCAAGGTCGCATTCACCCTCTCAATAGCACCATTGATCGGGCATTAGATATTTTTGTTGGTTTAGGCTACACCATTGCTACTGGCCCAGAGATGGAGACAGATTACTATAACTTTGAGGCCCTTAATACTCCCCCTGACCATCCGGCGCGGGATATGCAAGATACCTTCTACTTGCCGGATGGTAATTTGCTGCGTACCCATACCTCTTCGGTACAGATTCGCTACATGGAAAACCATGAGCCACCGATTCGGATTGTGGCACCTGGTCGAGTTTATCGACGGGATACGGTAGATGCTACCCACTCGGCAGTGTTCCATCAGATAGAACTGTTGGCAGTGGATGAAGGGATAACCTTTACCGACCTCAAAGGTACCCTTAGGGAATTTTTGGAGGCAATGTTTGGGGAAGAGTTAGAAGTGCGTTTCCGTGCCAGTTATTTTCCTTTCACTGAACCTTCAGCAGAGGTGGATGTGCAGTGGAAGGGGAAATGGTTAGAAGTGATGGGTTGCGGGATGGTTGACCCCAATGTACTCAAGGCTGTAGGCTATGATCCTGAAATTTATACAGGTTTTGCTGCTGGTTTTGGAGTAGAACGTTTTGCCATGGTGCTGCACCAGATTGATGATATTCGTCGCTTGTACAACAGTGATCTGCGCTTTTTGAAGCAGTTTTAGTGTTGATTAGCGTTACTGGTAGATTCGACGAAACTATAAATTATTAATCAAAACAAACCATGACAAAGTAAACCAAACTTATCCAAAGGATAAGTTTGCTATATAGCGTTGCTTATCCTTCTGATATCGCCACGAAACTGATTCTGGGTCTTTATCCTGACTCCACTGCTTAAAATCAGGTTGATCTCTTAATTCTTGGAGTGTTGCTGGTGCTACTCCTAATCGTTGAGCTAAGTCTTGTTCACTTAGTCCTTGAAAAAATTCGCTAAGAGAATTAAATTCTGGTGAGCTCATGCCAAAACATTAAATTCCAACACATTAGAGGTTAGCTGAAAAATCAAAAATAATGCCGTACCCAAATTAAAACAGAAAAAAGCTCTCGTTATCTGCTAGATTTTACCTGTTAACTGGGTTTTTAACCAAAACTCCTGGTTCTTTCTGAATCGGTAAAGCGTCTAATACATCAGTTTGAGCGCAATACTTTAAATCTTCATGACCATTCAGCCGCAGCAGGCGTTTTCCGTGACTAGCGTGATAGAACATCTCTAGTAATTTATCTTGCCACTGGGAGTAAAGTGCGATCGCACCAATTACTTCATCATTACCAGCAATGTCATCCACTGAGTCTCCGGTTTCTTCCATAAGTCTTTGACTAATCGCCCCAGCACAAACCGTGTCTTCTAGGGAGTAGGCTCCTTCCCAACCTGACCCCACTAGCCAAATACTATCTGGTTTGTGGGTCAGTAAATACTCCACCGCTGCCACACGATTCACTAAGGCGGCGGCTAGGACTACCGGGGAATTTTGGACACGCTGTAAGGCACGGGTACCGTTGGTGGTACTGATGAATAGTCTCCTGCCCTGTACTCGCTCAGGTGTGCAAATCAAGGGCGAGTTACCCAGATCACAGCCCTCTACCATTTTACCACCCCTTTCCCCAGCTCTTAGCCGTTTGTCAGTGGGCCATTGTTCACTGATTTCCATTAACTGGTCAATATCACTGAACACTTGAACGGCTTCAGCACCAGCATTCAAAGCTGTAGCCATGGTAGTCGTGGCTCGCAGGACATCAATTGCGATCGCACAGTCTGGCAAGGTGTCTGTGGGAGTTTCTTCCGGGGTGTGGTAGATAGATAGCTTCACGGCTTGGATATAGTTGTTTTTTGGACTGCTGAAATTTTCGTTGACATAACCAGCCTCATTAATCTTGAAGATTAAACCAGTCAGCCTAATGGCATCCCAATTTATCGGGCACGACAGCCACAAATTATAGTATATTAGTTAGTCGGTTAAATCAAGGTGCCTCTTCGTTAAAGCCTGGTAATTCCCGGCAATTTCCCGGATTACAACCGCGAAGATGCAGACTCAGGATTGATTTCCTACGTTGGTTTGGTCAGGATCCCCGGGGGTGACCTCCAGCTCCCGGCTCTATCGCTAGCTACTAAGGAAAGGCAAAATGTGTGGTTAGCCTAACAAGCCATTATAACATTGTCGTTCGCGTAGCGGGACGAAGTCCGGAACACATTACCAAATTGAGATGCACTAAAAATGCCAAATTATGTATTTGTTATTGACACAAACAAACAACCACTAAACCCAATTTACCCGAAGAAAGCACGCCGGTTGTTAGACAAAGGTAAAGCTGCGGTTTTCAGGATGTATCCTTTCACGATCATCTTAAAGACTGCGATTCGGCAAAGCCGACGCTGCGCGAACGATAATCCAGTTATCTCATCTTGTCAAATAAAGATTGACCCTGGTAGTAAGGTAACTGGATTTGCCCTAGTTCAAAACAACCAAGTTATTTAGGGTATGGAATTAGAACACAGAGGAGGATTAATCAAGAAAAAACTAGAGTCTAGAAGAGCTGCAAGACGTGGAAGACGTAACCGTCATACCCGATACAGAAAGCCACGATTTCTTAACCGTAGATGTCCAGAGGGATGGCTTTCACCTAGCCTAGAGCACAGGGTGTTGACTATTGAAACTTGGGTAAAACGACTAATTAAATTTTGTCCTGTCAATGAGATTTGGGTCGAAAAAGTCAAGTTTGACACCCAAAAGATGCAAAATCCTGAAATCAATGGCACTGAGTACCAGCAAGGGGAACTAGCTGGTTATGAAGTTAGGGAGTACTTACTTGAAAAATGGGGGAGATAATGCACTTATTGTGGTAAGCAGTCCGGTAGTGATAAATAAGTAGTGATAGAATATTATATTGACCTTAAATAATGCATTTTTTTATGGAAAAATAGTAATTTTGATATCATTAATTAGTAGCTTTTATTGTTTAAATAATAAATCTTAATTAAAAAATCTTTAAAAAACTGCTAAACTTTTGTTATAAAAAACGTTATCAAGTTATCAATACACCATCGTAAGAATGAATACAGTCTCAGATTTAATAACGCGACCCAATTGCCCTTACTGCAATTGTGAGCGAACAGTGAAAAAGCGATGCAGAGGTGCGACCCGTGGCGAATTTAATTACGGGTCAAACGCACCATTACGGTCTTGGGGAGCCAGTGCGGTCTTGGGGGTTCCCCCCATGAGCAACTGGCGTGGTTTCCCCCATGAGCGACTGCATCAAGACATGGAAGCACTCATAATAAAAAGCAAAAATATCTCTGTTTCTCTTGGTGCGCATTCACGCTTTTCGGGGAACCCGACCGGGGTCGCACCGCAAAAACTGTAAGAGACAGTTTGTAAAAAATCCGACAAAAAAAACGATATCCTTGTCGATCAAAAAGAGAATCGATTACCTATTACTTGAGAAAATATATGCAAGCCGGTATTGCTCGAACAGTTGGAGTTTCAAAAACATGGCTCCAGAATTATGTTAATAAGAAATATGCGGAAACCCCCCGAAAAATAAAGGTTTCAGAAAAACCGTGCATGTAAGATGTCCATTCTCTTGGTGCGCGTTCCCTAGGTCGGGTTTCCCGACCGGGGTCGCACCGCTGAATGTGATGAAATGTGGTCTTTTGTTAAAGCGATGCAGCGCGGTCTTGGGGGTTCCCCCGGAGACGAAACCTGATTACGTTGAGCCTTTATGGTTGGTAGGTTATGCAAAAAAGGGTTAAAACTTGAGGCGCGACCCCGTAATTTAATTCGCCATAGGAAAGCGCGCCTCCATTGATTAAGGCGAGCCTGTCTTACGGTAACTTCAAACCATGAGCGACTGCATCAAGACAAAAAAAGATAATAAACAATGGATTTGGTTGGCCATTGGCCGTTGGCCACGCTACGCGAACGATGGCCGTTGGCCACGCTACGCGAACAAGAAACTAAAGAAATTGTTGGATTTTATCTTGGAGATCGTAGTCGAGAATCAGCAATCAAGGATGTTTGTCTAGAATTAGTAACCGAATTAATGAAATTAAATCCTAATAAGCGAAAGTATTATCAACGAGGTCTAAGGGCTAGATTACTTATAGAGTCTGCGTTTTAGCTTATTTCGTCGCCCCCTCAGCTATTAACAATGCAGGTTGGTATCAGTTTAGGAAATGGTTAGAGCATTTTGGCAAGAAGTTTGGTAGAGTCACGGTTGCAGTGAATCCTGCCTATACGAGTCAAAATTGCTCAGAATGCGGCGAGGTAGTCAAGAAGTCGCTATCAACTAGGACTCACGTCTGCAAATGTGGTTGTAAATTAGACCGAGACCACAACGCCGCAGTCAACATCCTGAAAAAAGCCTTGGGTACGGTGGGGCACACCGGAACCTGGATCATCGATCCGAACACTTCGGGAGATTTAACCTCTACTGTTCTTGGTTCCGGCCAGGTTCAGCAAGTCGAATCGTTGAGCGAAGAATCCCCGCTTCAATAGGCGCGGGGAGTGTCAATTGACTCGCTCATTAACCGGAAAGCGGTCAAGTAACTGAGCAGCACGAATCGCATTAGCTTTTAAAGACTCTGGTAGAGGCAACACATGGGGAATTTGGGATAATATATCTAAGGTTCGACGTAAGATTCGCACCACATCCCCTTCATCTAAACTGCTATTTCCGCATAGCTCCCGCCAGGATTTGCCTAATGACCACTGTTCTATTAGACCAATTAACCTATCCTCTGACCAAACCGGTAAGGCGACATGATATCGACGCTGTAGCTGAAATACTTGACGCCGAATCCTCCTGAGGTTTCCCAATGCTTCTAGCACTTCCTCACTTGGTTTATAGTTTGTCCAACTATCCGGTCTAGGGGTTTCGGTAACTATAGCAGAGCAAGCTGCTGCCAGTTGGTGGGGGTCTAAGTCATCTAATTCTCCCGACAGCATGGCTAAAGCTAGCCACAACTCATTTTCTCCCCGAACCGAAGCAGCCACTTGCCCCAGAACAGTGGGAGTTAAGTCCTCCAAAGAGCCAGATTCCTTTAAAATTTCAATCAGGTTCAGAAATTCGTGCCAATGCTGAGCCTGGTATTCTCGGAATTTAGTTTGACGTTGGTTAATTTGCTCCTGCAAAAACAACCGTTTTTTGTGGCGTTTGATCAGTTGAGAGGGATTACCCCACTGACGAAGAGCATGGGTTTCCATTTGACCCTCTAGATCAGCAACAACACCTTGTTGCTCCCTCACTTCTGGAGCAACCCAGAGTTGAGCAATAGTGGGGACTTGGTTAGCCAAGGCTTCAGTATCTTCATTTCCGCCTTTGACTTGACCTGGCTTAATCTCAAGTCCCTCTAGAGGCTGGAGAGTTCCAATATCAAGGTATCGAAGAGTGATAATGTCAGAGGATTCACCTTGAGTTGAGCCGGTTGAGTAATCTTCCGTAGAGCCATTGGATACTTGGTCATCGGCCACTTCAGGAAAGCCATCTAACCCCATCACATCAGCAGTTGTTGCCACATACCATCGGTTAGCAGCACTTAAGCACACCAGATAGGGGAATTGACCGGAACCCTTTTGTTTAGACACTAAAACAGCTGGAACAGGAGAAGACACTGGCACATGCTTGCCCTTGAGATAGAGAATGGCTCCCGATTCCACCTGTTGTAACACTTGGGATACGGCTTTAGAAACAGATACCTCTGCTTGGTGTTGCAGGTCTTTAAGAATGCGGCGCTCTACTTTCAGGTGTTCCTTCAGTTTTTGATAGCCTTCCATTACTGCCACATCTACCGGTGCCAGTTGAAAATCAATTCTGGTCAGTTCCGCAGTCAGTTCAGTAATTGCCTGTTGTTGAGGTTTTAGGTACAAAGTAGCTAGGTACTGAGCAAAGCTGCGTTCAACTAACTCCTTGGCTTGAGGCAGAGAGTGAGTTTGCAACAAATTCAGTACCATACCATAGGTAGGGGTAAACTGACTAACTAGGGGATCAGCACCAGCAGTTGCTAGATAAGCCGCCTCCTTAGCCCCTTCAAAGGGGGTTTGCACGGTCACCACATAGCCATTGGTATCCATCCCTCGCCGTCCTGCTCGTCCAGCCATCTGCAAAAATTCAGAGGCAGTGAGTAGCCGGTGTCCTCGGTCAGTACGCTTAGATAGACTGGAAATAACCGTGGTACGAGCAGGCATATTAATTCCTGCTGCTAGGGTTTCTGTCGCAAATACCACCTTCACTAGTCCTTGTTGGAATAGTTCTTCTACTAGACCTTTCCAAGCAGGTAAAATTCCAGCATGATGGGCAGCTATACCTCGGTAGAGGGGGTCAATTTGTTTGGTTCGAGCTGCTTCTGGATTCTTAGTGATAAATTCATCAATCCGTTTCTTGAGTCGAGCTGCTTCTTGTTCATTGACCAGGGATATTGGACCCATCTCATCTACTGCCTTATCACAGCCTCGGCGGCTAAAGATAAAGTAAATAGCTGGTAACATCTCCCGTTTTTTTAGTTTGCTCACCACAGAGCTAATGCTGGGGCCCTCCGGACGTCCATGTTTGTCCTTGCTTTTAGGACGCCTGGTTTTGAGGGAGTTGTTAATCTTGGTTTGGTCGTCATTCAGCAGGGAGACAATTCCCTTGGGATGGGCAAAGTAAAACTCTAGGGGAACAGGTCGGAAGTCAGAGTAAATTAGCTGAGTGGAGCCATGAACTTGATTGAGCCAGTCGGTCAGCTGGTCAGAATTGGCAACAGTGGCAGAGAGGGCAACAATTTGGATATCTGGCGGACAATAGATAATTGATTCTTCCCAAACCGTGCCTCGTTGTCGGTCATTCATGTAGTGACATTCGTCTAGGATGACCGCCTCAACCCCTAGCATAGAGGCTCCCACTTGACCAATTGGGGTACCATAGAGCATATTACGGAAGATTTCCGTAGTCATCACTAAGACAGAAGCTTCCCGGTTGACCGAGGAATCACCGGTAACTAGACCGACTTTGTCTGCGCCAAATTTTGCCCGAAAATCCCTTAGTTTCTGGTTGGAGAGCGCTTTGAGGGGGGTGGTGTAGAAAACACGTCCCCCTTGAGACAAAGCACGATAAATGGTATATTCTCCAATCAGGGTTTTCCCAGAACCAGTCGGAGCACAGACAACTACTGACTGACTATGATTGAGAGCCTCAATTGCCTGTTTTTGGAACTCATCGAGTTCAAAGGGAAATAGGTTGTTCGGGTCAAGGTCTACTGATGAAGTAGCAATATTCACACAAGGTTTTTCCAATAAGGTATATGATCGTTAGGTGTTGCTTGTAATTACGTAGTCCATTGGTTGTATATCTTGATTGTATGTTAGTTAATTAATTGAGAGGGTGTACACCATTTTACTCAAGATACCCCTGGTGTATTTATAGGTAGTTGTTTACTATAACAAAGGGCGAGACAAACTTGAAGTGTTGTAGAACAAGGGTTTGAGGCTATTCCCAAAAACTATTCCGATCGGGGATTATCCATAGAAATCCGTATCCTACTCTACTTGTAAGTCTTCCTCCTGTTCTATCAAGATAACGTCCAAACCTTCATGACCATTGATATTCAGGGTTAGTAAACAGCTAGATAAAATGTCGCAGAGTCTACCAAAAACTCTTATTATTTGTTAGACTTAAATTAGGGTAACACCGACAGGGATTATTATGTAACTTAAATTAAAGCCGAAAACCAAGGCTTTAATAGTTGCGGTTACATCCCGGTGTTAAACTTTTTTGACATTTTTATGGCGCTCGCGGGATATTCCCGAGAGCTTTGGGAGATACCCCCTGGATGCTATTGCATCTTGCATTGGCGAGCCTTGGTCTATCTTGGTAGACTTTGGTAGCTAAAAAGTATCGGTTCAGGTATTTGTGGGGACTGTGGTTGTACCGGAACCCTGGCCACTGGACGGCTGGTACACTGGGGCTTTGCTGTGTTCGGTAGAGTTGTTGCTGACCGGGTCTCGATACTATTCCCTGGATCATCAAGAGAACGCACTACCACAGTCACAGCTGGTTCCGAGGTACCGTAGTCTGGGTGAGTTGCGATCGCACTCAAGTAATCCCCAGGCTGGACATTACTAAGACTAATCCCAAACTTCCCTTCTTGATCTGCTTCGGCTGTAGCAATCTTTTTGCTCAAGGCACCATAACCAGGGGTTTTTGGGGAAACCTGGTCTACAACATAGATATCTACCTCAGAACCAGGGTCAGCTAACCCATCCAAACTGACCTGACCATCCCGTTGAAAAAACTCTACCGCTAACCACCGAGGTGTATTCACAGCATTATTGCCAGTGTCTCGCCTACGGTTAGGAGAGTCTCGCTTGGGGTTTGGTCCATCACCCACTTGATAATGCCTTGCTCCGGTGTGGTTTCTAGTTACTAGGTCAATGCTCAGCCCTTCTAGAGCCGCAAATTGATTATCTTGGATGATATTGCGATCGCTTTCTGGATAAGCAGCAACCACCACTCCTGGTCCTGCTTGGTGAGTGATTTGGTTACCAATGACTTGATGGTCATCTCCCATCAAATATATGGCAGCCCGACGTAAACGGTGTCCATTATACTTAATTTGGTTATTCCGAATGCTGACAGCACCCATAGGTTTAAATAGGTACACAGCGCTGCCGTCGTTGCCGCAAATTAAGTTAGAGTCAATAGTGGTGTTGTCGATAGTACCATCTAGACGAATAGCATCTGGCATCCCAGCCATCCCGTTACCAACGATGATATTCTCGGTAATCGTTAGATCCCTCGCCTGCTTGGAGGTAATAATCCCGCTACCGTCGTGATAAGCAATTCGATTACGCCGGATCGTAACTCCTGTCCCGTTAAACACCCATACCCCAAAAGCTGACATGGTTGATGGCATACTCTCATCGGGGGGTATACCTAGCCAAGTGTTTTCTATAATCACCGATTGGGGAGGTTTGTCGGCAGCAAACTGACTCTTGTAAAATTTACTGTCGTAGTCGGGTGGCAGCCGATGGGAAATCAATATGTCTGCTGGTGTTGAGATGACAGTTGCTTGGTGCTCACCGTTAAATCCATATATACTTAAACCTTTTATAATAACATCATCATTAATAATTGTCAAACCTTGAAAAATTTCTACTGTTTCCGCTGGAGTAATTGCCACCAATGGAATCGGGATTTCAATCTCAGCAGTAGCTGATTGATCTCGGTTATAGCCAGGTTGGGTAGTGCCATCTACGATTACTCCAGCAGTCGCGATGGGCGGCAAGTGTTCTACCAAACGAATAGTGGTTTGCTGGCCAGGTAAATTAAACTCTATTTTTGACCGTGCTGGGGAACTTAGGGATTCTACTTGAGCTTTTTCTGTGGGACTAAGTTGGTCTAGGGTTAATGTGCCGTTGATCAGGTTAATAGCTTCCCTCAGGGTTAAGTTATTGTCTGGTTTTACTGAACCATCTTGGTTGCTATTGACGACTACTTTTAGGGGTGATGGTTTTGGTTGGGCTAGGGCTGGCTTAATCAAGGCAAAAGGCAAAAGGCAAAAGGCAAAAGGCAAAAGGCAAACGGTAACAGTATGGATGAACTCTTTTGAGTCTAGGGTTGATAATAAACTAGGTATATACTGGTTTGTTTTGATAAGTCTAGGGTTTTCTTTTTTATTAATACAACCTGAAATTAAACTAGAATAGTAAGGATTTTTTTTTGAGAGTTTGAGGTAGACTTCTGACTTTAAATCCGAAGTAATTATATTTGGAGTCATAGCTGCTTCCTTTTAAAGATGAATATACTGATAAATAGTAATTTTTTACTGGTTTATGGTCTGACACCATTTATAGTTAAAGATAAACTAGATATTTCTGGTAATTAATAATAGTAAAAAACTCATTAATTGGTTGTTATACTCAAATCACCAATCATCAATTACCGGAACACACTATTTTTTTCTATTCTTATTGCTTGTGTGTTGTCGTCTTCGGATTTGTCGTTAGAAAGGGGTTTGCTGTTGTCTTCTAGCCCTTCTTCAACCACAGGTTGGTTAGTTTTCTTGGGATTGTCTTGGTTTTGGTTATCTTCAACAATCGATTCAGTTTGAGATTCCTGCTGCTGGGGTGGTGCTACCTTTTGATTGCCAAAGCCGCCAAATAGATTACCAATCAGCCCATCAAGTTTGACAGTAAGTCCTAAATACGGACCACTGGCGGAACGAGAGCCACGGAAGTCGTAGTCGTCAATATTACCAAAAGCGTATCCAGCCGCAAGGCGCAGACTCGGACTCAGGTAGTAGCCAGTTTCAATCAGGAAGCCATTTTCAAAGTAGTCTGCTGAAGGTTGAGAGATAAAGCGACCTTCACCGACTATATCCCAGTTGTAGCCTAAACGATAGGATGCTCTGAGTTGACCGAGATGAATGGTGCTATCTCCGATTAAATCATTGGATAAATAGGATTTACTATAACGCAAAGCATATTTACCGTAGAATTCCCATCGCCAGTTGGGAGCATATATCATTTCGCCGGAAAATAGATGTTCGTTATAACCACTACCACTGCCCAATAAAATCGTGTCGGGAATAGTAGCGGGATTCTGGCGAAATTCATAGCGCATTAAAGCGTTAAAGTTATCGCTCTCGGGATTGCGGTAAGCAACACCTACCCTGAGATTGATCGAATTTCCTAATCGGCTCCTAAGCCTTTGATTAGCACCATTCGCCTGCCGATAACTAAACAAAGCAGTTATCGCAGGAGACAATTTCCCAGAGGCGGCACCAGTGATTACAGTGTTGTTGCCACGATTAGAAGAACGATGCTCCCATTTGAAGCTCGCTTTGAAATCAGGACTGTCAGTGTATTCAAATCCGATACTGTAGCTTTCTCCACTCTCAAATCCAAGGGCAGAGGCTCCTTGACCAAAAGCGTAGGGTTGACTGAACTGATCAGCAGCAGCATTTTCTCCAAGGAAGTTACCTAATACCCGCTCATAAGCAAGGTTTAGTCGCATACCAGGGAAAATCGTCCAGCCGTGCTTCAATCCGATAGCGCCCTGACCGGTCATCTCATCTAATCCCCCGACAATAGAGTAACGTCCAGAGATGGTGGTATCAGAGCCAAGATTGTAATCGCCACTGATACCAAGATGGGTAATTTCCTGGCCCTCAAATTGCCCTCGGGTAAACCATTGTTGTCCGATATTGATGGTAATTCCTCGATACACTCGCCAGTCTAATCCGATCGCAGTCCGGTCTGAATACACTGAATCGGTTTCGCTGGATAGGGTTAGTTCATTGAGAGCCTGGAAAGTGAGGTTATCAGTTAAGGGCATCTTAAAACGCGATCGCAACTGATTGGATGTACGACTTCTAGAGTCATCTTTACGGTCTTCGCGATCGCGAAATACCCAGTCGAGTTGGAGGCTACCCGGACCAATACGTTGCTTAATCCCTGCAATTACAGTAGTCAGGGAATTATCCACTCGATTACCAGCCTGGGGTTCGGTACGGGGGTCGAATAAATCACCAAAGCTAGTAACAACTCGGGGGGCTATACCTCGGTTAGTTTCCCGGTCTACCTGTACCCGAAAATTAGTCGTATCAGTCAGTTTGGCCAGAAACTGAGCACCATAACGGGTTTGACCAGGAACAAAGCTAACGGTAGCGTTATTGGCAAAGCCGGTTTCAGTGGAGCGCAAATAAGCCTTACCGGAGAAACCATCACCAAATTTAGCGTCTAGTTGGACGCGGTAGGCTGAACCGCTTACTAAGCCTAATTCGTCAGAATCATTGGTAGAGTGAGCGTATTCTGTGATTAATTGAACATCCTCCCCGAAGGAGAACAAAGCATCCACACCATAAAGTTCAAAGTCTCTAGCTCCCTGATTTTCCCGCAGATAGCTAGCGCCGAGCCAACTCTCTTGATTAAGTTCCCGAGAAAAGTTGTATTGAAACCGACCTGCGTAAATATTAGTATCTTCGCTATCCCCATCAAATTGATAGGTAACAACAATCCGTCGCACTAAGACTCGTCCTTCCTGATCCAAGTCAGTACGTAACATTGGTTGGTTGAACAATAAAGTGCCACGGTCATAGTCAATTTCATAGTCACTGACCCGACTGAGACGTTCTCGTTTAATTACAGTACCAGGTCGCTGTAGTTCTTCTAACTCGATGTAAACCTCTTCTGAACCAGCAACCAATAGTCGCCGGGAAAGAAAGTAAAAACCACTAGTACCATCAGGGGCAATCGTATCCCGCTGGAAGCCTTCCACGTTATTGGCGAACAATCCAGTAATTTGAAACTTACCAAAGTTGTAGTTAGTCTTGAAGCCGTGGAGTTTGCGCCTCGTGGAGGTAAATAGCTGAGAGCGTCTAGAAAACTCGTCAGTGTTGTAATCCCCCCACATCAAATAGTCCGCTTCTATTCCTACTTTTGTACCAGAGCGTTCTAGCCTCAGATAGAGATTATCTATAGAAGGAGTGGTTACATCCACTGTCGAACTATCACCGTAAACGGGATAGTCTTGTTCAGAGGATTGGTACTCGCGAAATAACCGATTACTGTCATTACAATCACAGCCTTTGTTCAAAGCATGGTCAGTATTAAATGACCCAGTGATTAACCAATTCCCAAGGCTTCCGGTGAAGAAAGCAGCGGATCGGATGTCAAATTTAGTGTCATCATCTTCATCTTCTGGTAAAAAGTCCCGAAAGCTCTTGAAAAAGTCTGTCCCTTCAGTTCCCAAACGCATATCGATCACACCGGTGATTAAACTCGGGCGCAGTGCAGTGTCAAACTGCATTTGGGTAAAGGCTTCTAAATCACTAGTAGCAGCACTAATCCGAATGGTTTTAGCGTCTAAGCCTGAGCGCAGTTCAGTAGTAAATTGCCCCTTTCGAGCTTCTACCTGAAATCCCGGGTGGTCTGGGTTTTGGTCTACACCAACGAACTCACCGTCACTGGCGTATAAGGTAACAATGGTATCGCGGTGAGAGACATTACCGAATTTATCCAATAACCGACCCTGAACCGTTGCTAGAGAACGTCCATCCGCTGGGATACGAGCCTCGCGCGTTTCCACAACCAGTTTATCGGGTGTTCCCCTTACTTGTACCGGTATAGAAATTACGTTATCTGACCCATCGATAGTGGCAGTGATCGTGTTTTCCCCTTCCCTAAGGACAATACCATACCAAGTCCGAGTTATAAGATTAGTTAGTGTATCTGTTTCTGTGCGTCCAATGAAGGAGGGGTCTACCAGTTTGCCATTGACCCGAAGTTCCACCTCAGCTCCCAAAGCATATTGTAAAATAATACTAGTTGCTGGAATATCTAATACCTTATCCGAAGTAGGGGCAAGTACTTTTAAATAGGATGATTTGGGTTTAGAGCTAGAAGATGGAGTCGATTCTCTTCTGGGTTGTTGGCGTCTTTGTCGGCGGTTGCGTCTTCTTTGCCGTATCCAGTAGTTGGCGATTTCGAGAGTGTCTTGGTACTCTTCTCCCAATTCTGCAAAAGCAATGGTTGGAAGTTCAACTGGTTTTAGGTCAAGGTTAAGTGATGCCCGCTGTGTCAAATCCAGGCTTAAGAGTTGTTCCTGTGTTAGGTCAAAGCTTGCTAGTTGCTCCTGTCTTAGGTTAAAGCTGATTAGTTGCTCTTGACTCGGTTCAATTACTTCTGGTGATGCTTCTATCTGCTGGATTGGTTCAGGATTAACAGTAGGATTGAAACTAACGGTTTGTTGCGATTGACCGTAGGTCACGCTACGCGAACGCACCTCCAGCTTGTCTAATTGAGCTTGATTTAAATCTAGGTTAGGTAATTCACTATTAACAGCAAACTCAGGTAAGTCTCCAACTTGGATATCAATATCAGGTGCGTAAGCAATCTCTTGATATGACTGAGTTTCTGGGTACGGTATAGTTTGTCTACCTTCAGGATTAACACGATTGAGACTAATGCTTTGCTGGGATGGCAACTCCAGATTGTCTAATTTATCGTTAGTTAAATCTAGGTTAGGGAATTGCTCACCATTAACAGTAAACTCAGGTAAGTCTCCAACTTGGATATCAATATCAGGTGCGTAAGCAATCTCTTGATTTGACTGAGTTTCTGGGTACGGTATAGTTTGTCTAGCTTCAGTATTAACACGATTGAGACTAACGGTTTGCTGCGTACGCAGTTGAAGGTTGTCTAATTTATCGTTAGTTAAATCTAGGTTAGGGAATTGCTCACCATTAACAGCAAACTCAGGTAAGTCTCCAACTTGGATATCAATATCAGGTGCGTAAGCAATCTCTTGATATGACTGAGTTTCTGGGTACGGTATAGTTTGTCTAGCTTCAGTATTAACACGATTGAGACTAACGGTTTGCTGCGTACGCAGTTGAAGGTTGTCTAATTTATCGTTAGTTAAATCTAAGTTAGGGAATTGCTCACCATTAACAGCAAACTCAGGTAAGTCTCCGACTTGGATATCGATATCAGGTGCGTAAGCAATCTCTTGATTTGACTGAGTTTCTGGGTACGGTATAGTTTGTCTAGCTTCAGTATTAACACGATTGAGACTAACGGTTTGCTGCGTACGCAGTTGAAGGTTGTCTAATTTATCGTTAGTTAAATCTAGGTTAGGGAATTGCTCACCATTAACAGTAAACTCAGGTAAGTCTCCAACTTGGATATCAATATCAGGTGCATAAGCAATGTCTTGGTCTAACTGAGTTTCTGGGTACGGTATAGTTTGTCTAGCTAATGGATTAACCGTAGGATTGAGACTAACCCTTTGCTGCGATTGACCGTAGGTCACGCTACGCGAACGCAGTTGAAGGTTGTCCAATTGAGCGTTAGTTAAATCTAAGTTAGGGAATTGCTCACCATTGAGCTCAAAGTTAGGTAATTCTCCGACTTGGATATCGATACCAGGTGCATAAGCAATGTCTTGAGGTGACTGACTTTCCGCGTTCGGTATAGTTTCTCCTGCTTGAGGATTAACCGTAGGATTGAGACTAACCCTTTGCTGCGATTGACCGTAGGTCACGCTACGCGAACGCAGTTGAAGGTTGTCCAATTTATCGTTAGTTAAATCTAAGTTAGGGAATTGCTCACCATTGAGCTCAAAGTTAGGTAATTCTCCGACTTGGATATCGATACCAGGTGCATAAGCAATGTCTTGAGGTGACTGACTTTCCGCGTTCGGTATAGTTTCTCCTGCTTGAGGATTAACCGTAGGATTGAGACTAACCCTTTGCTGCGATTGACCGTAGGTCACGCTACGCGAACGCAGTTGAAGGTTGTCCAATTGAGCGTTACTTAAATCTAAGTTAGGTAATTGCTCACCATTAACCGCAAACTCAGGTAAGTCTCCGACTTGGATATCGATACCAGGTGCATAAGCAATCTCTTGGTCTAACTGAGTTTCTGGAATCGGTATAGTTTGTCTAGCTTCATTATTAACCGTAGGATTGAGACTAACAGTTTGTTGCGTACGCAGTTGAAGGTTGTCCAATTGAGCGTTACTTAAATCTAAGTTAGGTAATTCACCATTAACCGCAAACTCAGGTAAGTCTCCGACTTGGATATCGATATCAGGTGCATAAGCAATCTCTTGGTCTAACTGAGTTTCTGGAATCGGTATAGTTTGTCTAGCTTCATTATTAACCGTAGGATTGAGACTAACAGTTTGTTGCGTACGCAGTTGAAGGTGGTCTAATTGAGCGTTACTTAAATCTAAGTTAGGTAATTCACCATTAACCGCAAACTCAGGTAAGTCTCCGACTTGGATATCGATATCAGGTGCGATTGTAATTTCAGTATCTGAGCTAGTTGCTGCGATCGGTATAGTTTGTCTAGCTTCAGTATTAACACGATTGAGACTAACCCTTTGCTGTTGTTTCAGGTCTAGATTAGCAAGTAGAGCTTTTGGTGAATTTAGCTGAGGTAGTTGACCAGGCAGTAGGTCAAAACTAGGTAGCCGACTTGTACTCAAGTCCACTACAGGTGCAAGGGCGATGTCTGAGGATGGCTCTGTCTGTTGGATTGGTGAGGGAGTCAGAGTCGAGTTGAAACTAACGATAGGTTCTCGTTTCAAGTTCAGTCTAGGGACTTGATCTGACCTCACATCAAACCTAGGAAATTGTCCATCGTTGATGTTAAAACTGGAAGACTGTCTCAGAGCAATTGTTGTTGATTGCTCATTTTGGTTTAGGGAGGGAACCAGACCGGGATTGAAGCTGAGGATCGGTTCTTGTTTGAGATCAAGGCTAGGTAGTTGACTTGGCTTCAGGTCAATGACTGGTAATTTATCCTCTGCTGCTTGGGTTGATTCAGCTTCAGCGATCGCAGGATACAGCACCATGGTGACGCTACCAGCGATCGCTCCCATTAGCTGTAGTTTACAAGATGTGTTATAATTGTTAGTTAATTTCATTGCTGATCCTCTTCGTTGAAGGTCGGAGTGACTGCAAAGTTCATGCGTGCCATACCACCAGGTTCTAAACGCACGAGTCGGGATTGGCTGTTGCCCTCATTGAAATGGGTATTGGGAGCTAGGGTGTAACCTGGAAGGCTAGTCAGGTCTAAAGCTCCAGTGTGGTATCCCGGTAGAACGTTCTTAACCGAGAACAGACCATTGGCATCAGTGGTAATTCGGTTACCGTTTTCCATAAAGATCACCGCATTAGGAACGCCCGGTTCTCCTGGTTGCTGATGACCATCAAAGTTTTTGTCTACAAATACTCGACCTAGTAAAGTGCCGCAATCGGAAATAATGCCGGGATCAATTCGTACTCGATGAACCACTGGACCATCTTTGATATCCCAGCCGTTGTCATCCCGTTCCGCAGCAACAATTGCTGAGTTCTCCCCGTCACCCCGGATGCCATCTGGGGTGACTTGCACCCCATAAGCAATGTTCAATACTCCACCTTCTGGAATTGGCTCTGCTACCCTGAAAGTAATTCTTGCCCCATCTCGTGTGGTTTCAATCTCCATTGATTCTTGCTGTAACTCGCCCCGGAGAGAATCTTCAACCAATGTGAATCCTAGGGGTAAGTCGTCAGTCACTACAATGTCAACCACAGCACTACGGGCTAGATTGCGCAAAGAGAGGCGGTAGATGATAGTATCTCCTGGTTCAGCGGTAGCTCGGTCTGCGCTCTTGGTAATCCGAATCGATTCAAGGTCACAAATACCCGTATCTACATTCAACAATCCCAAAACCAGACCTTCCCGTTTGGCATTCCGAATCAGGAATTCACCCTGTACCTCTGTGGGATTGGCATCCGTAGTAATCGGTAGACCATCTAAAGACGTAGCAGTATAGGAAACTATACCTTGGGCTTCATCAACATTATTGATGGTCAAGCGAATGCGCCGTTGTAGGAAGTTGCTATTATCGGGTGGATTAACCACCAAAATGTAGCTTCGACCTTGCTCTAACTGACCTCGGTCTCGATCAAACAGAAAGCTGTATCTACCTCGGTTTTCATTGTCGTCATTGTTAAGGAAAAAGGGATTGGCATTGGTAGTATTAGGTTCAATCCCTTCCGGAATGGTGTTATTGGGGTCATCGGGAACTTCAGTGGTGGTCAGTTCTACAGCACTCAAGAATCCTGTGGGGTCATTGGGGTCTGGTTCAAATAAGCCAACGCTAAATCCGGTATAGTCATCCAACAGTTCATTGTTACAACCCCGGATTTCTCCAAACGGGTCAATCAGTTCCAACCTGGGGTCAGGTGTAGGAGCTATAGTAGCTATGGTCTGTTGTGCTGTTTCTTGGGAGGTATTGTCTTGACCACAATTACTGCTAAACCCTAAGGCTATAGTTTGCTGATCATTGTCTTCAGCAGCAGCGTTAAGTGCCACTTGCACATTCAGCACCACCTCCTGCCCAGGCTCGATTTTCAGTGTTTCCGGGGTTTCCTCCAAACCCTCAACAGTAACATTGCCAATCGAAGCTGAACCGACTAAGCCACTTTGAGCAATAACGCTGGCTTGGGGAGTTTGTATCTCAATCGCTGCATCTCCGGTGTTAAGCAAGGCATAACGGAAACTCACAATATCTCCCGATTGCACCCGCGACCCTTGACCAGACTGAATGTTTACTAGGTCTTGCTCAAGAGAGTCTTTAGCTTGGATCAGGAGTTGTTGTTGTTCAGGGATAGCATTGAGCGCTTCATCAAATGCTTGCTGGCGAATATCGGTAAAAGTAGTACTACTCAAGTCAGTTGGGATTAAACCAGCTGCGGTATTTTGGGCAGTTGTGGCATCGGCTTCAGCAATACCAATGGATTCTAAGCCCTGTTGAGCTAGTCCAGTAAAGACTAGAGCCATGACTTGATCGGCCTGACTATTCTCCCCATTTAAGACGGCAGCTTTATTCGGTATTGCTTCCTCAATAGCGGTTTTGGCAGCAGTGATGACTTGATCAGCGGTAGTGTCAGTGGATGAATTAGCAAAACTCATTACTGCTTTGATACTGGCATTGCTAGCTTCCTCTGAAGTAAAGCCCAAGGTTACTAGTTCATCCTCCAGGGCATCAGTCATAGCACCTAAGCCAAACACCAACTGGCCTTCCCCATCTTTAATCCCCTGAGATACCAGATTGAGAGTTCCTTGTTTAGAGGTTTCACTCTTAACTTTGCTAGAAGTACCAGTAATGAATAACTCACTAGGTCGAGAGAATCTTCCCCTTGGACCACGAGGCATTTGGTACCGATAAGTGACTTGATTGATCACAGTTGCTCCTACTGTTTCAGGAGCTGTACACTGTAGCGGTGTCTTACCGGTTGTTGCTGAAATTTCTGCTGGCTGAGTTTGCGACAGTACTGGTGGAGATGTTGGTAAGACACCTCCTATCAAAACTGTTGCTAGCAGCTTTGGTAAACGTTTTTTCCAGTCAGGGGTTGATTTGCACATTTTGATAGTAAATCACTGGATATTTTTGTTGATTGAAATTGGGTGTTTTTATAAAAATTAAAATTTAGGTTTTATAAGTTTTATAAAAATTAAGCAAAATTATAAAAATCAGGCAAAAATAATCAAAAAATAGCGCGGGTTGCGCTGATCTTTTTAGGCAGTACTTATGCTGGCTTTTTTTTTAAAATAGAATTATTCTGCTCTAGGCTTTAGGTTTTAGGCTGTAGTCTTCTGATTATGAAGCGAACCGGCTACAGCAACGAGGCTGTAAACTGCTTTAATTTTACATAATACTTAACGCCTAATACCCAACGCCTAATACTTATAATTAAATTATTTATGGTTATGAATTTATTACTACGGAGTTTTATTTAGCCAGATAAAAACTGTTACAACTGAATGAGTAATAGTGACTACTAAATAAATTATTTAATTACCTGTAATTATGTTCTAAAAATAACAAAATTATAAGCTTAAGTGATTAGTCATTAGTTAGGATTTTTAGTAAGCTATCAGCGATCAGCTTTGGGCCTGTGGCCAACAGCTGACGGCACCTCAAGTAGCGTGAGCTTTTAGCTCACGGCTGACCACCGACCGCTGACCGCTGACCGAACCTCAAGTAGCACCTCAAGTAGCGCATATGCTGACGATTTATGAGTCCTGATTTATAAGTTATTTGTAATTAACAAGATTTTATTGGTATTTACAAATGACTTCTAAGTACTAACTAGCAACTAATCACTAATCACTAATCACTAATCACTAATCACTAATCACTAATCACTAATTACTAGCGAACATTCACATCATAAGATGCTTCTAAAACTGCTTTGGGATCGAGAGCTTCTGGAAACTCAAAGCGAACGTGAGTGTAAGCTGAAGCAGGGGCAGGTCTAGTTTCTACCGTGCCATCTTCAAGGGTGACTTCAATAGTAGGTTGTTCTATAAAAGTCTCTCCATTATCAATGCTGTAAGTTATCGTTGCTCCATTGCTGTTGCTAGCAGAATCAAGAATATACATGGTAGCGCGAGGAATAGGTTGGGTAACCATCAGATTGTCAGCTTCCACTTCCCCAGCATTTTCACCTTTGACAGTGTAACGAAGGGTATCTCCTGGTTTGACAACGGCTTTGTTCTCTAGGGCTTGCCAAGTAATATTTTCTTTACCTTCACTATCAACTTCTACTATCTTCTTCTGAGCCACTAATTTCAACTGCACTTTCGGGCGCATGATGTTTTGGACAATCACTTCCCCAGCTTCCTGTAAACCAGCTAATACAGGAGTCTTACCTACAAAAGGGACAGCAACCATGAATGCGATCGCACCCAGACCTAGAATTGATGAACGTTTCATTTGCAATAAACCTCTTGAGAATTACAACAATTTTATAGAACGCTGAAGCTTGAAGACTGAAGTATGGGGGCTGAAGTATGAAGGCTGAAGTATGGAGGCTGAAGTATGAAGGCTGAAGTATGAAGGCTGTTGGCCGGATAGCGTTCCGGTAGGGTAGCCTGAAATGACTTGATTAGTGGCTCACTAAAGATTGACTCAAAACGTGGTCAACAACCAGGAGTTACACGTATCATGTCATAATTCCTACTTCATATAGCAGAAGTCATTTGTCAGAAGTCATTTGTCAGAAGTCAAACTCTTGCGCTTCTTGATGCAATAGCGAGTGGGGGAAACCCCCAAGACCGCTTAGGTGCGCTTTCCGTTGGCGAATTAAATTCGCCACGGGTCGCACCTCTGCATCGCTTACAAAGGGTGTGAGACTTTTGTCATGTCCTAACTGCCCTGGCGACTGCTATACTTCATACTTCCTACTTCATAATTCCTACTTCGGCGTTGCTGATTCTGGGTATGATTTTGCCCCCCTAGCCCCCCAAGCGAGGGATTGCTCGCTTGGGGGGAACAAAACTCTCTTGCGTCCCCCGAGCGAGGGATTGCTCGCTCGGGGAACCCACAGGGGCTTGGCGAAAACTAAACAATCGCGCATTCATACTTCAATTCAGCAGCGCCCCTACTTCATATAGCACTAAGCATTCAGGTGTTTGACATTGATCAAAGCTGAAAAAGGTGCGACCCGTGGCGAATTAATTCTTAATGGTAAGAGCGCACCTGCGCTTTTGTAGTCAACTTTTGCCTCTTGCCTGCCCCCCTTCTTAAGGCTCACAGGGGTAGGTTTTTTACATTAGGGTCAAACATGGGGCGACCCAGAGGGAGAGGAAAAGGAAAACAACGAAGAAATGATGATTTTGAACGACAAACCCCACACCCCACACCCGGTCAACCCACACCCCACCCCACACCCCACACCCCACACCCCACACCCCACAGCTCACGTCTTTGTTAAAAACCTACCCTTATGAGTTAGGGGGGATTCCTCTTGCCTTGCGCGTAGCGCTATACTTCCTACTTCAGAGCATCAAGGATTAGTCAACCTTACGACGGAAGACAAAGGAACCATTGTCCCCAGGAGCAACAGTACCAACCTCATTGACGTACTTAGTTACCTCTTCACCGCTAGCTGGGTCACTATTTCCAAAGGATAAGGTTTTATTAAAGTACTCCACAGTACCCTGAGATGGCTCAGTTCCCTGCTCGTGAGTGGTGACAGTAACCCAGTTGTTAGGAGCTTGTTCGCCATCCTCAGTAATGGTGAAGTTGTTAGCATCCAAAATTACGTTACCAGCACCCACTAGTGGTTCAGAGATATTGGTGTAGGTGATTCGGTACTCGATAAACTGACCAGGCTTAGCTCGTTCAGTGAGGCCACCCTCCTCAGGATCACCTGTGGGAGTTCCGGTGGTGAATTCCTCAATCACTGTTACACCATCAGTATCGAGAATTCGAGCTTCTTTCACCATCTGCATGTAGCCAGTGTAGACCCGGTCAACAGTGATGTTGAAGACGGTTTCCTGAGTGACATCAAAGTCTCCGTTCGGGTTGTTGTCCACGAAGGAAACAATCGGAATCCCGTAACCTTGAACTTGAGGCGTATTAGCAGGTAAGTCAACAATTACCTCGTAATCCAATTGCTGACCTGGTGTGAGAGTACCAACATTAACCGCTGGATCAGTAGTGGTAAAACCACCATCTTCAGTGTAGGTGTAGGTCGCCTCAAGAGGCGTACCTGTATCTGGGGTGTACCTGATCCTGACCGTAGTACCATCAGGAATCTGGTTATTTGGTCCAAACTCTACTGGAGTGGTGAATTGAGGATTAACTTGAGGGTCATTAGTCGCCGCAGTACCCAGTGAAGGGGCAATTGGCAACAAGGTTACGTTATCCAAATTAGTAGTATTGGGGTTCTCAACAGTATTGTTGAAGATGACCTCACCTGGATCTGGAATGGGCTGACCCTGAGCTAATCCAGCTGGAATAGTTGTGGACTGGTTAGTGAAGTCATCATTGTCATTGGTTGGACCAATGGCGTTGGGTCGATCCTCCGGACCATTGAGGATTTGACTCTTAGTCTCAATCTCTGCAGTAATGGTAACTACAGTGTCTTCACCCTTAGGTCCTTCACCTGTATTGTTATTGTCTTCATCAACACCATCAGCACTGGGATTGGCAATACCAAGGTCTGTAGCTGGGTTGAAGTCGGTACCTGTCTCATCGGGTGGTGTACCATCATCATTGTAGTTGTTGGGATTTTGGTCACCGGATTCATCGTAGACCACTTCATCCGTTGGGTCACCGACAGTTTCACCAAATGCCTGAGCAATGTTAGCGACTTCACCACCAGCAGTGGGTAAGCCACTGGTAATCACACCAAAAGTGAAGCCATTGCCATCACCTTCAGTGGAGGTTCCTGCATCAATATGACCGTCAAAAATGAAACCAATGCGCTTAACCTCACTAGCAGCTGGCGGGGTAATAGACCAGTCTACGCTCAGGGCGTCACGACCAGTCACCGCTGGGTCATCATCAGAGTAGACCACTGTCCAGCCTGCTGGTGGATTAGCCGTTGCGTCAGGGTCAAATACTGTACCTTCGGGAATGACATCAGAGACCAAGACACGCTGGACTGGCGCACCATCAAGGGTAATGCTAGTTCCTTCGAGATCTGCAGCTTGGAAATTAATCGCTGGGTTAGAGGACTCAACCCGGAAGTCTAAGCGATAGGTAATTTTGTCATCGCTAGCATCTTCAGGGTTATCACCCTTATCAACTAGCTCAATATTATTTGGACCTATGATTCGCTTGAGAACAGTGATGGTTGCTAGTTCCTTAATCTCCGTAGAGAGTAAGACCTCTTGGAACGCAGAACCCTCACGCTCACCATTGACCGGAGCTTCGGTAGGATCAGCATCTTGGGTACGAACCTCGTTAGGATTGGAACCATCATCAGCATCCGGCTGGTTATCAGTAGCAGGACTGTTGTCGTTAGGTTCGGTATCACCTAACTGGACATTAATCGGAGCTCCTGCTTCATCTACAATCACCGTACCTTCAACCCGTACCTTAATGCTCTGATCAGCAGGAATGGGATCGGGTGTAGTCAAACCAGTTCCTGGAATAGTTGTCTCGAAAGTGCCATCCCCATCCAAGTCAGCTGTCACTGTAATAGGAGTAGGAGCAGCAGGATCGGGATCTAAACCAGTGATGGCGATGTTATCAAGACCAGGGATAACAATATTGGTTTCTTCGTTACCAATGTTGGTAATCACGAAGTCAAATTGCAGGATATCACCAGTAGCAATACTACCTAGGTTGACGTCATTAACACCATCAGGTTGAACCAGCAAACCAGCAACTTCAGCCACCTTAACGATCACAGTGTTTGAGGTCGCGTTGATTTCAACCTCTGGATTGTTGGGGTCTTCATAGGTAGCTTCCGACTGGTTAATAATCTGTACACCAGCAGTAGTTCCATCCGCAAATACAGGTACTGCCAGCTGAAACAAACTACCGAGAATGAGGGAAGCACTGACTAATGGTCGTAAGTATCTACGACGAAGCTTGATTGACTTTCGTTGAGCCATGGAGGATTTTCCCTAATTGAGAACACAAAGATATATAAATACTCCCGGGGTCTAGGATGATACTGACCCTGGTTGTTAACTAGTAGCTTGTTATCAAGCTAGGCTAGCCTTCCATATCTAGGAAAACTCACCTAAGGTGCTTTAGGCATTGGAGATTTAACGGATTTTCTATAGTAGTCACTTTGAAGTCCATATGTAAAAATACGTAATAGGTCGTAAACTATCAGCCATAAGTACTAAATATTTCCTTTAGTTGCTTTTTTTTTCTAGTAGCAGGTTATAGTACTGGAGTCATTGCTATAACTAGCTAGGCAAAGGGGGTTACAGCAGCAGATAGGTATGACTTATAGGTATGACTTCAGGGTCAATGTCGGTGATGTTAGCTAGATCGAAGGGCATAAGTAAAATAACTATAACCTATCTAAGCTAAATTAAGTGATTATGCTCATACTTATTTAGTCATACGGTTGATGCGCTAATCCCCCGCTTCGGGGACAATAGATTAATTAATAACTGATCTAGTGTTTTAGATGTGAGGAAAATTATAATGATTAACTCTATGAGTTATTGGGATAAAAATTACTTAAAATTAAATAATTATATAGCAATAATAAATAGGTGGTGAACGAGCAGGCGGACAAGAGACCGGCAATACAATAACTTTTGGGCTTCTGGGTGTTTACAACTCGTTTATAAACCCGCTTGTAAGCTTAGTAAGTTGTTAACCATCTAATTAATTGGCACAGGAAAAGTTACAGGGTGATGTTGAGGGTTGACTGAGGGTTAACGGTTGACCGCGTCCCGAACTTGGGTGCGGGGCAATCATGATGGATCTCTGCTCAGTGTTAAAGCTTATTAATCAACCTTTACATCAAAAAGTATCAATTTAAATGTGCCATTTGAATGACTATTATCTTATTTATATACCCAATTCAGCCAAATTACGCTAAATTACAGTCCAATTATTACAAAAATAGGTTTTGATAAAAAAAACCGGATGGATAGCTCATAAATTTTGACGGCTGATTAATAATAATCGAATTTTATTAAACTAATTACAAGTGCTTTAACAAATTGTATAGAGATGTTTATTGACATAAGGTACTGAGAATATTTACTTTTTAAAAAGGGTGGAATAAATGCCATGGTAACGATAATTATTACGATTAAATTAGGATCAAATAATTTAATCGTAATAATGTGAAGGTTTGGTGAATAATATTAAACGTGTAATCTCTTATACAAATGTGGAATTATATAGCAGAAGTCAGAAGTCAGAAGTCAGAAGTCAGAAGCCAGAAGTCAAACTCTTGCGCTTACTTAGGTTTGAGACTTTTGTCATGTCATAACTGCCCTGGCGACTGCTATATTTACCCTAATTAATCAAAATCAAGCATGGTTTTTTTTTGATTTTAAGAAATAAAATTTCACAGGGAATTAAGATACCAAGATACTCAGTTAATATTTGAAAGCAACTACCAACAGAAAACAATGATGAAGTATCTGCTGACCTCAGCATAGCGCTTTTTATCCTCATGAGGTACACATATTTTTTTCCCTCTTCCCTCTTCCCCTCCTGGGAGGGGTTAGGGGTGGGTTCCTCTTCCCTCTTCCCTCTTCCCTCTTGGGTGCATCTCAGTTTTGCAATTAGGCAAAAATTCGGGAGAAAATTCCCACACTCCCCGCGCCCGGGCCCCGCGCCCGGGCCCCACACTTGAGATCTTTTTTACAAATATGAGATGCACCCTCCCTCTTCCGAAGTCCCTGCTCCCTAAAACCCAAAAACTTGTACCTTACTAGATTAAAAACCGCTATACTGATACCAAGTCTAGGTCACATACCTCCCAATACTACTGAGTTAGTAGCCGACACCCGTACCGAAATTCAGCTACACCAAGGAAATCGGGTTTCGCTACTGTGATCCGACTGTGGGGGATCCCTTGCAGTATTGAAATCCCTGGTTAGATCTTTACCCTGTTCCTTCGCAAAACCTTGTTCAAGATCACCTTCTATGTCCACTACACTTGATTTAAGTCCAAAGAACTATGAATAAGATTCTAGTAATTGAAGACGAGCCAATAATTCGGAAGAAGCTACTCACGCTGCTCAGAGCAGAAGGGTTCGAGACGATTAGTAGTGACAACGGTAACAGTGGGGTCAAGCTTGCTCAAAACCAGCAGCCAGATTTAATTATTTGTGATATAATCATACCTCAGCTAGATGGTTATGGTGTTTTAAAGACTCTACAGCAAGATCCCGTCACTGCTGCGATTCCCTTTATTTTCCTCAGCTCCAAAGCTGACTGGTCGGATTGGCGTATGGTGATGAGGTTAGGGGCTGATGATTATCTGATCAAGCCTGTTAAGCGCGAAGAATTGCTAGATGCGATCGCTACTCGACTACAAAAACGACTTTATCAAACCAAGCGCCATCATCTTGAACTGAAAAAAGTCCAAGCTCAACTGAACTACCTACTCCGTTATGACCAGGTTACTAACTTGCCGAACCGACTCTTGCTAGAAGAGCGATTTAATCAACTACTGCTCCAACGACAGGGACGTTATCGTCGTCTGCCAGTGCTGTCTTTAAGCTTTGACCAACTCAACCAGATCAACAATACCCTAGGCCCTGTTAGTGGTGATTTGTTACTTCAGGCCGTGGCCAAACGACTTCTTGGTAGGGTTGGACCTTTGGATACAGTGGCTCAGTTAGGGATAGATCAATTTGTGATCTTGCTAGCTACTACAATTAACCAGACAGAGATAGGGCAAATGGCGGAAACACTGATCGATGCTTTATCCTTACCCTTTACTATAGGAGAATATGAGATTGTCCTGACCCCTAGAATCGGCATCGCCTGCTTTGGTAGGGATGCTCTTGATCTAAATACCCTGATCACCCATGCCAACGGAGCCAGAGAAAATGCTGGACAAAAAGGACAGAAGGCTTACGAATTTTATATTGCTTCGATTGGTGACAAATCCCAACAAGCCCTATGGCTAGAATTACAATTGCGCCAAGCATTGCCAAAGGATGAACTTCAAGTTTACTATCAGCCCAAAGTAAATCTGAGAACTGGAGAAATCGAGGGAGCAGAAGCCTTAATCCGTTGGCATCATCGAGCATTGGGAGCAATCTCTCCAGCTAAATTCATTCCCCTAGCTGAGAAAACTGGTTTGATTGTGCCTCTAGGAGAGTGGGTACTGCGAAAAGCCTGTACCCAAGCCAAACTCTGGCAAACTCAAGGGTTGTCCCCAGTACAAATCGCTGTAAATTTATCGGGACATCAGTTTAATCAACCCAATCTCAGTAACTCAATCCTAGCAATTCTTGAAGAAACCGAACTTGACCCGAGATATTTGCAATTGGAATTAACCGAAAGTACCCTCATGGACAATCCCAACCATGCGATCGCTACCTTAAAAGAGTTAAAGTCCTTTGGTATTCAGATCTCGATTGATGATTTTGGAACCGGTTACTGTTCTCTGAGCTATCTGAGACTATTTCCCTTTGATGTGTTAAAAATTGACCGTTCTTTCGTTTGCCAACTTACAGAGGATGTAAAAAACGAAGCCATTACGACTGCGATTTTGCAAATGGCTCACAGTCTCAACTTGAAGGTGGTAGCGGAAGGGGTGGAGACAGCTAGCCAACTGGCGTTCCTGTGTGGTCATAAGTGTGATGAAATTCAGGGTTATTGCTTCAGTCCTCCATTATCGGCTCCAACCTTCACAGAATGGCTTAGTACTGGTAAAAGGCTTTCACTCTCTTCTCTGGGATAATTTATTGGTTTATTAATTTAATTATTTAATTATTTTATTAGTTAGTCATTATTAAGACATCTGATCAGATTTGACAATTCATTGTAAAAAATAGTTACAGTTTTTTGAAATTACCCAAAATCCCTATATACTTTATTATATTTATTTGGCCTCTTGCCTTTTGCCTGGAAGCTTTTCCCTCAGGGATTATGTTAACAACTAAAATGTAAGTGCTATAGCCATTAGCAATGGTTTAGCTGTCCGGCAAAAGAAGCCCCACACCTAATGCGTAGCATAGGTGTGGGATGAATTTTGCACAGGGTATTATAAAATTGCTATAATATATGTACTGATAAACAAAGCCGTTCGCGTAGCGTGGCCTACGGCCTTAAATGCTGGGCAAGTCAGCCACTTACGTGCCT
>NZ_JAAHFZ010000036.1:50160-65198 GCF_010672795.1 Moorena sp. SIO1G6 | reverse complement strand
AGATTAGCGATCGCACTCTTATACACACTTAACTCTTTTTGTCAATTTAGGGCGATCGCCTCTCTATGCACACTTGACTCTTTTTGTCAAGTTTTATGTTAAGAAAGATGTTTATAAAGCATAGCTTAAAAAAGGGGGGAGCCATACTCAAAGTCCCCCTTTTTTAAGGGGGACCAACGGGGGATCTCCGAGGCAAGAAGACACGCCCTAGTCTGGACTTCTTTTTGCTGATCAGGTTCCAATAAATTCAGGAAATTGACCACAAAAACAACAGTCTTGATTCCTCTATCTATTAACCAATCTCTCAGGTTTTCCCGCTCACCCAAGGTCATCAGCTGGCGACCATCCAGCACTTGAACGACTAAATCTGCTGTTAGCAGTTGGTCGCGCACTAAATTATCCTGAGCTTCCCGGTCATTTGTTCCTGGCAAATCCAGAAATTCTACACCAGTTTTTAGGAAGGGATGGGGACAGTAAACCTCTATCGAAGCGACATCAGAGCGCATACACCGTTGCTCATCTAGGATAGCATAGCGCTTGAGGACCTCTGTGCTATTTTCACTAATTTCTGTGCCATCAGTTAGGATAATTCGAGTATGCAATTCTTCTCCATATCGGATATGAATTGCAGCCCCTGTAGTGGGAATTAGACCAATGGGCAGAGTGCGCTTTCCTAGCAAAGCATTGAGCAAGGTAGATTTCCCATAATTAAACGGACCAAAGACAGCAATCCGAAATGTGGGATTTTCTAGATGGTCGCACAGGGCAATCACATCCTTTCGCAAGGGTGAGTCTTGCTCCAAATCAAGCAGACCGATAGCAGACCTAAGATAATTGACAACAGACTGATAGATTTGCTGATCTTCCATGACAATTGGTGTTCAGTAATTGGTCTTTGGTTATAAGCATTAAGCCGTCAGCCTTCAGCCGTCAGCTGACAGCTGAAGGCTTAGGTTTTTTTAATTATAATTTCAGGGTAGTTTGATATAGGTTTGAAGATGAGAGGCGAAAACCCTAGATTAAGTTCGCTGACTATAGACGAAGTAAGCAAGCATACTTGGCCTAACTAACTGTTTCTGAACTTTTCGGTAATTACTTAAGTTTCCTTAGGACTTTCGTGACTTTGTCCCTCCCACAGCAAGGGATGAAGCGTAAGCACTGATGCAGCAACTACCAGCTCCCTTGAAACCCCTGACTTCAAGCACCATTAGAGCTGTTAAGGCATCTCAAAAAAAAATAAGAGAGCCGTTGGTGTGACTCTCTCGATCATCAGGGTGCATCTACTTGATCTCAGTATAGCAAGATTAATGTGGGGTGCAACCCCTCATACCTCAACGGGAGCAAAATGTTAAAAAACTTAATAGTTTGGTGAGGCTTAATGATTGGGATAATAAAGCGTTCGCGCAGCGTCGGGCTTTGCCCGAATCCCATTGATGTAGCAACCACCAGTTGACTTGAAACCCTTGACTTCAAGCACCATTAGAACTGTTAAGCCATCTCAAAAAAAATAGAGAGCCGTTGGTGTGACTCTCTCGATCATCAGGGTGCATCTACTGATCTCAGTATAGCAAGATAAGTGATGGGTGTAACCCCTCACCCCTATAGTCAAGCAAAATGTTACAAAACTTAATAGATAGGAGAGTCTGAATGATTGGGATCAAGCCTACGCACTCATGCAGCAACCACCAGTTGACTTGAAACCCTTGACTTCAAGCACCATTAGAACTGTTAAGCCATCTCAAAAAAAAAATAAGAGAGCCGTTGGTGTGACTCTCTCGATCATCAGGGTGCATCTACTGATCTAAGTATAGCAAGATAAATGTGGGGTGCAACCACTCACCCCTTAAAGCGAGCAAAATGTTACAAAACTTAATAGTGCGCATCGGCTTAATGATTGGGATCAAGCGTTCGCGCAGCGTCGGGCTTTGCCCGAATCCCATTCATGCAGCAACCACCAGTTCCCTTCAAACCTCTCACTTCAAACACGTAAAGAACTGTTAAGCCATCTCAAAAAAAAATAGAGAGCCGTTGGTGTGACTCTCTCGATCATCAGGGTGCATCTACTGATCTAAGTATAGCAAGATAAATGTGGGGTGCAACCCCTCACCCCTTAAAGCGAGCAAAATGTTACAAAACTTAATAGTGTGCTGAGGCTTAATGCTTGGGATGAAGCGTACCCACTCATACAGCAACCAGTACTTGACTTGAAACCCTTGAAACCCTTGACTTCAATCACCATTAGAATGTTTCAGCCATCTCAAAAAAAATAGAGAGCCGTGCTTGTGACTCTCTTGATCATCAGGGTGCATCTACTTGATCTCAGTATAGCAAGATAAATGTGGGGTGCAACCCCTCATCCCGTTAAACCAGCAAAATGTTATAATCCTTAATAATTTTCAGGTAGAATCCCTAGGCCAAAATCATCATGCCACTAGGCGGTAATTCAATCCTGACCGTTGCCCTACCCTGGTCATGTTGAACGATTACGGTTTGATTCTGGGGTGGATGGCGTAATTGAGAGTTACTCCAGTAACTGTTGTAGAGCAGAGTAAGGGTTGAGCCGTGGGGGTGTAGTGAGGCATCAATGGTGACGTATGCACCCCGGTTTTCAGTGCCATGGGTGTTTAAAGCAACCAGAATTTCTTGATTGTAGAGAATCCTTGACCAAGCAATTAATTCTCCAGCATCAGGAATAGCAAAAGGTTTGCCGAGATAGGAGGTTTCTCGGAGGTATTGACGACCCCCACGTAGGGTTTTTCCAATCAGGTCTTGTCGATTTCGGAGGTTTGCGATCGCAGAAATTCTGAGATAGGTGGGATGGTCTGGGTCAAAGAAGTGACAGCCACTGGTTTCAAATGCTCCAAAGCTACCCCCAAACATCGATTCACGAATATAGCGATCGCTATTGGAAATGTTGCCATACTCATTGATTGGTTCAACACTAGGGTCATGGCGGTTTTCCGTGCCATCAAAGGCTTGTTCAGTACCGTAATAGATACAGGGTATACCCAACGTGGTCAGTTGCAACCCTACCGCATGGGCTATTTGCTGGTATTTACTAGGAATAGAGTTATTAGCAGCAAACCGATGCTTGCGATCGCGTCCGACCATATCATGGTCATCTAAGATCGAAACATGATACCGTCCCGTTTCCCGGTGGCTACCAAGGATATTATGCTCCTCAAATTGATTAAAAAACTCCCTTGGTGGTGTTAATCCTTTTACCATCCGTGCTAATCGCTTTGTGGGTTCCCCAATATCAAGCACAGCATCCAAGTTGCGACCAAATACTTCCAGGTAGTTGCGGGACATATGAGCCCCATCCGTTACTTCTCCCAACAGTAGGATGTTTTCCTTACCAATCGATTCCGCATATTCCCGGATAGCACCACAAAAACTACGGGAAACTCGCCAAGGAATATGCTTAACCGTATCAATGCGAAATCCATCGCAGTCACTTAGGGCAATCCAGTATTGATAGACTTTAATAATCCCTGCTAGGACTTCCGGTTTAGCGAGATTAATGTCTTTTAAATCAAAGAAATCCCCTCGGCGAAATTCTAGCTCCGGATGCAGTTTGTCTTCCCAAGGGTCTGCACCCCATTCGTTAATATGACCAGCACGAGTGTACCAATCAATGTTTTGAAAGTCTTGAGGCCATACCCCATCAATTTCTGTAGTGATTTCGGAAATCGCTTTACCAGTGCCAGAACGCCAACTATGAACTGGATAAGGTGGTTCAAAACGGTAGGGAAGGCTAGCTTTAGGATTATCATTCTCGTCTTGGTAGAAAAAGTTATTGCCGCTGTGGTTATAAATGATGTCTAAGATCACATACATTTCCCGCTCATGGGCAGCATCCACTAAATCCCGTAAATCCTGACGGCTGCCAAATCGGGGGTCAACATCTAGGAAATTTTGAATCCCGTAGCCGTGATAGGTGTCTAGTTCAATCCGTTGTCGCCAAACTGGACCAATCCAAAGGGTAGTGACACCTAATTGTTTCAAGTAGTCCAATTTACTTTCGATTCCCTTGAGGGTACCCCCTTGAAACCTTTTTCCCTTGCTCATCCAGTCACCTTTATTTTTGGCTTTAAATTGGTTGGGGTTACTAGGGTCAAATTTTTTCCGCTCTAGTTCTAACCCATCACTGAATCGGTCAGGTAGCAGAAAGTATAGAATCTGGTCTCGCCAAGTAATCGGACTTGGATAAACATTGCCCCTCGGTTGCAGGTTGGCCTCAGCGAGGGTTTGGGGAGAGCATGGTTCAACTGGAGTAGACACGATGGAAACCTTTGGTGAATCAATGTTAGTTTCTTTAACGGTATACACCAGTAGATAATTCAATTCCGCAAAAGACTAGTGGGAGTGGGGAGTCGGGAGTGGGGAATCGGGAGTCGGGAGTGGGGAGTGGGGAGTGGGGAGTGGGGAATCGGGAATCGGGAATCGGGAATCGGGAATCGGGAATCGGGAGTCGGGAGTGGTGAATCGGGAGTAGGAATAACAAAATTGAATTTACCTAATAATTGAATCGTGGGGTGTTTTTGAATTTTGAATTGATAATTTTGAATGGTCGCGAAGCGATTGACCAAGGGAAATCACAGAAATCAAACCCAAACTTTCAGCAGATGGCATTGCTAACACTTTCATCCAAATGGAATCGGATCTGTCTTGATGCAGTCGCTCATGGGGGGGACCCCCAAGACCTTTCAAGGGTATGTTTTTTAGATTTGGGCATTCGCCTAGGTATTACTCAACAGAAATACATTTTGAAACCCAAACCCCAGGAAGGATTTGAGAATTCAATAAAAATCATTAAGTGACGAATTCTGCTTGATGGCTATCCCCTGACGGGGCGATGGCTGAGACACTTGCACCAACTTGAAAAGTTATTGATTTTGGTAGGTAACTATTGACAAAAGAACTTCGGGTAGCGGTCACACAGAGCGACTGTTGGAGTACTGAAATTTATTTTCAATCACGTTCGTTACCCGCGTTGTTTTGTACTGGTTCCACCATGACGTACCCGCGCCCGGCGCGGAGCAAATTACATTAAATAGTAGTCAGAAACAGGGAATTTATCAAATGTGTTCCATAGTACAATAACTATTGTACATTAAACCCGCGTGACATCAATCACAGTGAACAAAAATCGTCCAATTACTTATCAACAATGGTTACGGGTGGTCACCCTTAAAAATGCCTCATTTAAGCAAACCACAAGCAGTAGTATTAGGAATGTGGAGCTTTGCTATTGCGATGACTCATCATTGTGGTTTATCTACTGCAGTTGTGTTTTTGGGGGAAATTCTAGAGCAACCAGAGAACACAATTCGAGAAAGATTAAGGCAGTGGTATAATAGTAAAGTCGATAAAAACGGAAGAAAGCGTAGAGAAATCCAGGTCGAACAGAGCTTTGTCCCGTTGTTACGCGCTTATATTAAGTTGGTGGTCATCAGAGGAAAAAAGTTTAGTATTAGCTGCGGATGCTTCCACATTAGGTCAGCGTTTTACTTTATTAGTTATTAGTGTGGTTTATCGAGGTTGTGGAATTCCTGTAGCTTGGAAAATAGTGAGAGCAAACGAAAAAGGCAGTTGGAAACCCTACTGGCTCAAACTCTTAGATTCTCTTCAAGAGGGTGTTCCTTCCGACTGGTTGGTGATTGTCACTACAGACAGAGGTTTATACGCTGATTGGTTCTACGAAGCGATTGAACAATTGGGTTGGCATCCATTTATGCGTATTAACCATCAGGGATATTATCAATCCTCACCAGAGCAACAATTTGTTCCTCTTTCAGAATTAATTACTCAAGTGGGGCAATCTTGGAGTGGAAAGGTAACTTGTTTTAAAACCAACAGTCTGTCTTGCACTCTTTTAGCTCAATGGGATTCTGGCTATGCCGATCCTTGGCTAATCGTAACAGATTTGAGTCCTCAACAAGCACAGATTTGTTGGTATGGTATGCGCGGTTGGATTGAATGTCTTTTCAAGGACATCAAACGAGGTGGTTTTGGTTGGCATCACACTAAAATGAATGACCCTGGCCAAAAGGCCACGCTACGCGAACGACGAGCAGAACGTCTCTGGTTAGCCATTGCTGTTGCTACTTTATTTTTAGTCAGTATTGGTGGAGAGGCCGAGGCGAATTTGCCAGCAAGTAGCTTACCTCCTTTGGATGAAATGAGCTCCTCTGCTCAGACAAAGGAAAATCCGAGCATGCCAGAAAAGCCAATTTTATTGCTAAAAACTAATCCTACTCGATGTTTAAGTTGTTTCAGACGAGGATTTTTAATAATTTTGGCATCTGCGATTAAGGGCATGCCTTTACCTACAGGTAGATTTATTCCCGATTTTTCTCCTGCCCCTGGATGAATCTTAAAAACATACCCTTGAAAGACCCCCAAGACCGCGCTGCATCGCTTTTTGGTCATTACCGATTCTGAGGTTTTTGCTGTAATAGAGACGGTGTTTGAGCTTGTACCGTTTGTACAAAGGCAACTCCTGCCTCAATATCCTGTCTGATTTCTTCTTTATGGTCGTGGTAGTAAGCCAGTGCTGCATAGACATCTGACATGGTAATGCTAGGATGGCGATAGAGAATTTCATCCGGTGACATTCCCATGCTTTCGTGGCAGATGACAATATCTTGAACTCGAATCCGATGTCCGGCAATCCGAGGTTTCCCGCCACAAACCCCCGGAGTGATTTCAATATGTTCTGAGATTGTTGGAATGGTTGTCATTGGGAGAGTTCATAAACGTCACTAAAAGAAGCGTTACCTTACGGTAGTATTATTATTGAATAGCACACTTTGCCTTCTGTTTGCGTTCGCATTCAAAGTATAGCATTTCAGCAAATAGTTAAAAAAAATAGTTAAAAAATCCAATAAGCCCGTTTTTCCTAGTAATCAAGTACACAATATTTTACCCCCGATTCCCGATTCCCGATTCCCTACTCCCGATTCCCTACTCCCTTCCCTAGATCATGTCTTACCGTCAATTTACTATTCAAAAAGTAGTCAAGGATTTTGACTTAACTTTAATCGAACAAGGGAATATTTTTGAAAGCGATTGGCCTACGGCCACGCTACGCGAACGCGTAATTTCTCCTAGTCCTTATTTAGCGGAATTTATCACCCAAAATTACCAACTGGCCATCGCACTAAATACTGAAAAAGCCCGATCAGAACTCTTGATATGTCCAGTGTTACTGGCAGTTATAGAATTCCATCAATACCAGATTAGCTTGTTTTCTGGGGAAGAGTTTAATGTTGACCCAGAAGTAGGATTAAATGGCACCTGTGATTTTATTATTAGTCTGTCACCGGAACAGTTATTTATTAAAGCCCCGGTAGCCATTATTATAGAAGCTAAAAAAGAAGACCTGAAAGGGGGGTTAGGACAATGTATCGCCGCGATGGTAGCAGCTGGTCGGTTTAACCAACAGGAGAATAATAGTAACGGTAATGCGTTCGCGGAGCGTGGCCTACGGCCAATCGCAACGGTTTACGGTGCCGTAACCACTGGGACTCTATGGCGATTTCTGAAATTGGAGGAAAAAACAGTAACCCTCGATCTCGCCGAATATTTACTCCCTCCCATCGAACCTATTCTAGGGAAATTGGTGCAGATGGTGGAATAGGATTAGGACTTATATCAATTCTGTTCCCATACCCCCCTTATCCCCATAGCCCTAGATTCCTGGCATAAAAAGATTTGGTCGATTTTAATAAAGGGGTAATGACCAAGCGGATTTGGTATTATATCAATTGGGAAGATGGGCAAGTGTCGGGAGATAGGGAGATGGGGAATAGTATTTATTTTTCTATAGTTTTTCCTAGTCTAATCAGGTACATCATATAAATATTTTTCCCTGCTCCGAAGCTCCGTTCGCGTTCGCGCAGCGTCTGGCTCTGCCAGTAAGCGTGGCCCACGGCCTTAGCTCCCTGCTCCCTAAAACCTAGAAAAAAGCCAAAAAAATGGGGAAGAAAAAGTTAGTAAAAACCTTCCCCTCAAGGAAAAGCTAAAGACTAGAAGATGAAAAAACTAGAATATCAAAAAAAATCTGATCACATCTAACCCTAGCATAAACTAATTTAAAATGTCAATGGTTTTTTTGTAAATTTTTATGTTTAGGCTTGTATTTTTATCTAGGAATGTTAATATTTTTATACCAAGTTGCATTCAAAGATATAGCAGAAGTCAGAAGTCAGAAGTCAGAAGTCAGAAGTTAAACTCAAGCCAAACTGTAGTTTGAGACTTTTGTCATGTCCTAATTACCCTGGCGACTGCTATAGTAGATTGCTGGGATAGGGAGATAGGGAGATAGGGAGATTTGGGAAAGAGAAAGTTGTACCTTTGACCGCAACTTAGTATCGAGTTATCCATAGCTTAACTACACAACTGGAATAAACGCTTTAGAATGACGTAAATACTGGGTCATTTGCCCATTGGCCTTTGAGAATTTTGGTTTTGAGTTCCGGTACAGTAGTATGCCTGCAACTATTGCCCTGATTGCCCACGACAACAAGAAAAATGATATAGTGGCATTTGTCAAGCGCCACCACATCGTTTTCTCTCGCTACACCTTAATTGCTACAGGGAACACAGGGAAACAAATTCAAAACTCCACTGGCTTACCTGTTGATTGCTTACTCCCTGGTCCTATCGGTGGAGATGCCCAGTTGTTTGCAGCGGTGGCGGAGGGAAAGGTCTGTGCTGTGTTTTTCTTCATCGATGCACTCCATGCTAAATCCCATGAACCTGATATTCAGGCTCTCTTACGGATTTGTGATGTCCATGATGTAGCGATCGCCACCAACTTAGCTACAGGAGAACTGGTCATCAGTGCCCTAGCGCGGACCCAAGTGGCTCACCTTATTTTTAATCCAGTGGCCGGTCAAGGAGACTCCGATCATGAATTGACCATTATTGAAAACATGCTGGGTGGCCATTTCAATCTCCATATCCATCAAACTACTCTAGAAATTACGGCGGAAGAATTGACCAAACGGGCGATCGCAGTCCACGCCGATCTCATCATTGCCTCTGGCGGTGACGGCACCGTATCCGCCGTTGCCAGTCAGCTGATTGATACCAACATTCCCCTCGCCATTATTCCCAGAGGAACCGCTAATGCCTTTTGTCAGGCGTTGGGCATTGGTGGCACAGTAATGCCCATTCGCGCCGCCTGCCGCATCATTTCCGAAGGCTATACCAAAGTGATTGATGCGGCTCGCTGTAACGACACCCCCATGATTTTATTAACCGGAATTGGTTTTGAAGCAGAAATGGTCGATAAAGCTAGCCGAGAATTCAAGGATCAGTGGGGGGTACTGGCCTATCTGGTAGCGGGATGGCAACAACTGGATGAACAAGAGCTATTTGATGCGGCTGTGGAAATTGAAGACCAGATCTATCGAGTTGAAGTAGGGGCTATCACTGTGGCTAATGCGGCTCCCCCTACCTCAGTGTTAGCCCAAGGAATGGGTGAAGTTATTTACGACGACGGGTTACTGGATGTCACCATGGCCAAAGTAGACACAAAACTTCAGGCGGTCACATCAATGGTCAATGCCTTTGGTGCCGCGTTGGTTCACCTGACACCCAACCAAGAAAATATTCATCATGTCCGAACCCGCAGTATCAAAATCGCCACAGATCCCCCTCAGAAGGTGGTTGTGGATGGAGAAGTCATTGGAACAACTCCTATCAAAGTTGAATGTATTCCCAAGGGATTGACTGTATTTGTCCCCAACCCCAATTAATCTGCCTCAAGCCCAAATAATCTCAATTTGTGTTCGCGTAGCGTGACCGTAGATCAATCGCGTAGCGTGGCCGTAGGGCAATCCCACGACCTAAGTGTTTCATTTATATAGTTGATTATACTGATCAGGTACATTAAATTTTATTATCCCGACTCCCGATTCCCGACTCCCGATTCCCGACTCCCTAAAACTCCAGAATCATAGATTAAGCTAGTAGCAAAGTTAGTTAAAAAACTAGGTTTATGTTCAAAAAGCTATTAGCTCAGGTTGGCATTGGAGCAGCAAAGGTAGATACACGTTTGTACTTTGATTCCCTAGCTCCTGGGGAAATGGTAGAAGGGGAAGTTTATATTACTGGGGGAGATGTTTCCCAGAAGATTGATGATATTTATATTTATCTAGTTACCGAATACTTGCGGGAAGAAGAAGATACCTCAATCACAGAGGAATGCATATTAATGCAATATCGCCTCTCGGAACGCTTCAACTTGGAGGCAAAAGAGGAAATAGTTATTCCATTTTCGTTTCCCCTCCCTGAGGAAACACCACTGACATTAACCAGCCAACCAGTATATTTACGTACTGGCTTAGATATTCCCATTGCCGTTGACCCGAAAGACACCGATTACATTGAGGTACATCCACACCCGTTAATGCAAGCGGTGTTTGATGCATTAGAAAACCTAGGATTTCAACTTCATGAAGTCGATTGTCAGTATAATACTCACTTCGGGGGTAGATATCCATTCGTCCAAGAGTTCGAGTTTCGTCCCATGGGTAAGTATCAGGGTAGCTTGGATGAATTGGAAATCATTTTTTCTCTCTACTCAGAAGACTTAGAAGTTTTCTTAGAAATAGATAAACGAGCCCGTGGATTTGGGGGTTTTCTAGAAGAAACATTCGATCTAGATGAACGTTATGTCCAATTTCAGGTAACACTCGATGACCTCAATCTTCCTATGGGTGAATTAGAAGCAATGATTGAGGAGATTATTGAGAGCCAAATTAATTAGAATTAATCCCTCAAAATCTGATCAATCATCCGGTTAGCTTGGGATTCATAACCACTACCAAAGAGATTAAAGTGATTGAGGATGTGGTAAAGGTTATAGAGGTTTTTCCGCCGTTTGTAACCTTGCTCTAAAGGCCACACCTCGTTATAGCCTCGATAAAATGCTGCTGGGAAACCACCAAACAATTCGGTCATCGCAATATCAACTTCGCGATCGCCTACATAAGTAGCAGGGTCAAAAATTACTGGTTCTCCCGACATGGTAATAGCCGCATTACCACCCCATAAATCACCGTGTACTAAGGAAGGTTGAGGCTGATGATCCAGTAATTTAGGAACTATTGCCAGTAATTGGTCTTGTTTCGGGAAATGACCACTGCGACGCCGTGCTAGCTGAAACTGATAACCCAGGCGATACTCTACAAAAAACTCTACCCAATCCGACATCCATTGATTAACTTGTGGTGTCGAACCAATAGTATTATTTTGATTCCAACCAAACTTACCCATCTCGGTTGAAGCTTGGGGAGTAGCAGCCTGATGCATGGCTGCTAACTGATGTCCCATTTTTACCCAAGACTCGGTACTGTTACCGCCACCAAGGTCTAGCCACTCCAAAACAATATAAGAACAATCCACGGCAGTACCATAGCAAATTGGTTTGGGGATTCGGATAGTCTGAGTTGCCACCATCTGCTTTAGACCGAGGGCTTCGGCCTCAAACATATAGACAGCAGAGGCAGAATTGAGTTTAACAAAATACTTATTAGTCTTACCGACCAGAGCATAACCCTGATTAATACAGCCACCACCAACAGATTGGCGCTGGTTAATCTCAAAGGTTTCACGAGTGACTTGGCTTATCTGGTCAGCAATTTCTTTCCACATCTTAGTCTATTCCCTACTCCCTGTTCCCTGTTCCCTTTGCGATCACAATACCATAAGCATGGGGAGACAGATACTGCTGTGCAGCCTTTTGGATATCAACAGCACTAACTGATTTAATATGACTAGGGTAATTCAGTGCTGGTTCTAAATCCCCGACTTGGGAGTAATAGTAACCATATAAATTGCTGCGAGCACTTGGTTTTTCATTACTAAAGATAAACTGATTGGCCACTTTGGTACGAATCCGAGCAATCTCTGAGTCTGATACCAATTCTGTCTGACAGCGATGGATATGGTTTGCGATCGCATTCTCCACCTCTGCCAAATTCTCAGCTGGCAGTTTAGCAGAAATATAAAACACCCCTTGCAGCCGCTGAGTGATATTACTAACCCCAATTTGAGTAACCAGTTGCCGTTCTTCTCGCAAATCCCTAAACAGCCTGGACATACGACCTCGTCCTAAAATTCCTGCTAGCACATCCAAAGCATAGGTTTCCTTCAACTCAGGTATACCAGGCACCCGCCACACCATCACCAGCCGCGCTTGTTGTAAAGACTCATCCACATACTCCCGACGGACAATGTTCTCGAAAGCTGGTTCTGGGGTAAGGTTTGTTCTATCTTCTATCGTCCTTGGCTGTGCTTGACTAAATCCATTGCTGACAATTTCAATTAATTCCGTAACTGGCAAATTCCCCACCACTGCCGCAGTCATAGACCCTGGTTGATACCACCTACCATGAAAGTCACGCATCTGCTGAGGCTGGAGTTGTTCAATCACCGAGGCAGGTCCGAGCACAGGACGTCGATAGGGTAACTGGTCAAAAGTAGTCTCCATTGCCCATCTATGGGTGCGGCGGCGGGGATTATCCTGGGAACGGCGAATTTCTTCCAAAACTACCATTCGCTCCTTTTCAAAGCCATGGTCAGGAATACTAGGATTGAGTACCACCTCTAGCTGTAATGGTGCAAGCTCGGCAAAATCTTTAGGAGCTGTAGTGATGTAATAGTGAGTGTAATCCTGACTTGTAGCCGCATTAGTTACGGCACCCCGTTGCTCAATCAGCCGCTCAAACTCACCACTTTGCAATTTTGGTGTGCCCTTAAACACCATATGCTCCAGAAAATGAGCCATACCATTAATCTGATCCGATTCCATTGCGGAACCGACATTAATCCAAACATTCAGATTCACAGCTTCAACAGGCATCTGCTCCGCCACAATGGTTAACCCATTCGGTAGCTTTTCAACAGTGGGAGCATTGAGGCAGGGAGTATTGAGCAAACTGGAAGTCATTAAATTAATCACTGATTGACCACTATTTATTCATAGTAATCTTTCCGTTTGATATCGCGTTTTTGATATCGGGAATCGGGAATCGCGAATCGCGAATCGGGAATCGCGAATCGCGAATCGGGAATCGGGAATCGCGAATCAGGATTAGCCACGATAACACCACACTTCCTATCTCCCCATCTCCTTATCTCCCCAACTCCCCATCTCCCCATCTCCCGATTCCCCACTCCCAAACGCCATGGCTCAAGGTAGAATTATGATAAGAAACATTAAGAAATGCAAATAAACCACCATGGTAAGCACTCAGGGCGGTAAAGGTAAGGTAGAATACACCAATAAAGAATTCCCGCAGAAAAAAGACCAGAAAAAAGTAGTAGTAATCGGTGCAGGAATTGGTGGACTAACCGCTGGAGCACTCCTTGCTCGCCGAGGCTACCGTGTGGTAATACTAGACCAAGCCCTAGTACCAGGAGGATGCGCCTCCACCTTTAAACGTCGGGGCTTTACCTTCGATGTTGGTGCGACCCAGGTAGCTGGCTTAGAACCTGGTGGCATTCACAAACGCATCTTTGATGAACTGGAAGTAGACCTGCCAGCCGCTACCCCCTGTGACCCTGCTTGTGCGGTATTTCTTCCCGGTGAAACCGAACCAATTAACATCTGGCGGAACCCGGAGCAATGGAAAAGAGAACGAGAACGCCAGTTTCCCGGTAGTGAACCCTTCTGGCAACTGATGGCAACCTTATTCAATGCCAGTTGGAAGTTCCAATCCCGTGACCCAGTGCTACCACCTCGTAATTTATGGGACTTGTGGCAATTAACCTCAGCAGTGCGTCCTGATACCTTAATTACCCTACCTTTTACCTTCATGACCGTAGCCGATGGGTTGCGAGGATATGGCTTATATGGGAATAAGCGTCTGAAAACCTTTCTGGATTTGCAGCTGAAGCTTTATTCCCAAGTCGATGTTGATCAGACAGCACTGTTGTATGCAGCAACAGCCTTAGGAGTTTCCCAGGAACCCCAAGGGTTATTTCATCTCCAAGGTAGTATGCAGGTGTTAAGCGATCGCTTAGTAGAAGCCCTGGAAAAATGGGGGGGTAAGCTACTAATGCGCCACACCGTTGAACAGATCGAAACATCAGCTGGTAAAGCTACTGGTGTTTCGATTCGCAATCAGAAAACAGGGGAAGTTTGGACAGAACCAGCGGATGAGGTAGTTGCCAATGTTACGGTGCAAAACCTAGTCAAATTATTAGGTAATAATCTACAGAGCTTCAATGGAACCTCGATGGCAGGCTACTCGATGGCAGGCTATAAATATCGAGTCGATAAATTACCTTCACCATCCGGTGCGTTTGTCATCTATCTTGGGGTAGATAAACGTGCAATTCCTGATGGTTGTCCTCCCCATCTTCAGTTTCTCTATGACTACGATGGACCAATTGGCGAGAATAATTCCTTGTTTATTTCGGTTAGTAAGCCAGGAGATGGACGAGCACCAGAGGGAAAAGCAACGATTACTGCCTCATCCTTTACCGATGCTGCCATGTGGTGGCGGGGGTCCAAGCAAGACTATGACCGGTTAAAGGAAGAGTATACAGAAAATGCGATCGCACGTCTTAGTCAATACTTTGATTTAACACCAGAGACCATCATTCACCAAGAAGCAGCAACCCCTCGCACCTTTGCCCGTTATACTGCCAGAGAACAAGGCATTGTCGGAGGGATAGGGCAACGGATACCCACCTTTGGGCCCTTTGGCTTTGCCACTCGCACACCCTGCAAAAGTCTGTGGTTAGTAGGAGACTCCACTCATCCAGGAGAAGGAACAGCTGGGGTCAGTTATTCTGCCCTTACCGCTGTACGGCAGATTGAGACATCATTTTGTTTGTAGGGGCGCAAGCCAAGAGTCCCTAGCTTGGGTAAAGGGGTTTTGGTCTCAAATGTCAAGATCATATGGATCTGTTTTTTGCCAGTTGATCGGTGAAAGGCTACTAACACCAACCCCAAAGAGTTAGGATTAATGACCCGACAGCCTCATGATCAATTTGCCAAACAGTATCTAACG
>NZ_JAAHFZ010000036.1:26174-50060 GCF_010672795.1 Moorena sp. SIO1G6 | reverse complement strand
AAATGTCAAGATCATATGGATCTGTTTTTTGCCAGTTGATCGGTGAAAGGCTACTAACACCAACCCCAAAGAGTTAGGATTAATGACCCGACAGCCTCATGATCAATTTGCCAAACAGTATCTAACGGAGTTGTTAACAGCTCACGGTCAGGTAGAAGTCAGCCGAGAACTAACCAGTGAAGTGCGTCAAGTGGATATTTGGTTTCTACCAACAGCTTCTGAATCCACAGCACCCCAGGAAATTGGATTGCTCGGTCAGATGGCATCAACCGCCTGTTTATTGGAACCGTTCCGCAATGCTACAGGAATCATGGCAGTGCGCAATTGCCTGTTGAAGTTGTTTGCCCTCTACAGTGACCTACAGCGGAAGGCACGACGAGAGAAAAACCTGATCAGTGAAACCGATTTGCCCTGTTTATGGATTTTGTCCCCTTCCTGTTCAGGCCAGCTGTTGAACGGGTTTGGTGCAAAACTTGATAATTCCGGTAATTGGGTCAAAGGAGTTTACTTTTTGCCTGAGTGGTTCAACACAGCCCTGGTGGCCATTAACCAGCTACCTGTTACCGAAGAAACCCTGTGGTTAAGAATTTTGGGACGCGATCGCACTCAAGCGCAAGCCATTAATGAGTTGCTGGCACTGCCTGATCGACACCCAAAACGACGTAACATCTTAGAGATTCTGGCTAACTGGCGCATCAAAATAGACAAAATAGGAGAAAGTGAAGATTTAACTGAAGACGACAGGGAGTTAATTATGAATTTATCACCAGCTTATTTGCGTTGGCGGGAAGAAACCTTAGAGCAAGGCAATTTAGAGGGACAGCGCCTGATGGTGGAGAATCTACTAGCAGGGCGGTTTGGCACTGTTGATCTCGAATTATCCCGAACCATTGAGCCTTTGATGCAGTTGCCGATCACAGACCGTACTCAGGTGCTGCTTAACCTGTCTCGTCAGGAACTTTTGGAGAGGTTTGGAGACAGTCGATCGGATTGATACTGTTACCGTTCAATGGGATTGCGGTGGTATTCCAAGCTCAGTTCGATTTCAGAAGTTTTAGGGGCGCTTCCCTTGCGCCCTTAGCTTGGGTTATGGGGTAAAAGTCTAAAATGTCAAGATCATATGGATCTGTTTTTTGCCAGTTGATCGGTGAAAGGCTACTAACACCAACCCCAAAGAGTTAGGATTAATGACCCGACAGCCTCATGATCAATTTGCCAAACAGTATCTAACGGAGTTGTTAACAGCTCACGGTCAGGTAGAAGTCAGCCGAGAACTAACCAGTGAAGTGCGTCAAGTGGATATTTGGTTTCTACCAACAGCTTCTGAATCCACAGCACCCCAGGAAATTGGATTGCTCGGTCAGATGGCATCAACCGCCTGTTTATTGGAACCGTTCCGCAATGCTACAGGAATCATGGCAGTGCGCAATTGCCTGTTGAAGTTGTTTGCCCTCTACAGTGACCTACAGCGGAAGGCACGACGAGAGAAAAACCTGATCAGTGAAACCGATTTGCCCTGTTTATGGATTTTGTCCCCTTCCTGTTCAGGCCAGCTGTTGAACGGGTTTGGTGCAAAACTTGATAATTCCGGTAATTGGGTCAAAGGAGTTTACTTTTTGCCTGAGTGGTTCAACACAGCCCTGGTGGCCATTAACCAGCTACCTGTTACCGAAGAAACCCTGTGGTTAAGAATTTTGGGACGCGATCGCACTCAAGCGCAAGCCATTAATGAGTTGCTGGCACTGCCTGATCGACACCCAAAACGACGTAACATCTTAGAGATTCTGGCTAACTGGCGCATCAAAATAGACAAAATAGGAGAAAGTGAAGATTTAACTGAAGACGACAGGGAGTTAATTATGAATTTATCACCAGCTTATTTGCGTTGGCGGGAAGAAACCTTAGAGCAAGGCCGGGAACAAGGCAAGGAACAAGGAAATTTAGAGGGACAGCGCCTGATGGTGGAAAATCTACTAGCAGGGCGATTTGGCACTGTTGATCTCGAATTATCCCGAACCATTGAGCCTTTGATGCAGTTGCCGATCACAGAGCGTACTCAGGTGCTGCTTAACCTGTCCAACTTGTCCCGTCAGGAACTGTTGGACAGGTTTGGAGACAGTCGATCGGATTGATACTGTTACCGTTCAATGGTATGGTGGTGGTATTTCGGTTGTATTCCGGTATCACTGGGTCAAGACTGACACAAAACTGGTCACCAAACCCACTTATCTGATAGGGGCGCACGGCGTGCGCTCCTACTTGCTGTTTTTATTTACCACTGCAGCTACCAGAACACTAGCTCAAAGCTAAAGACTGTTATAGCATTTCCAAATGAGATGTAAATTTGTATGGTCTTGTTTTCTTGTCCAATAAAACTCTGTATCTCTTTCCCATCTTGCCTTTTGCCTCTTAAATGCAAGCCAATTCCTGCCATAAGGTGTTTACAACCCAGATAAAAACGCCCTGAGCTGTTGGCGTAGCGTGGGCGTAGCCCATAGGCTGTTAGCTTCACTGCCCTTATCCTGACCTTATATAGCAGCAAAAGTTTTTCTGAAAAACTGTCCGGAATTTACTTGGAAGGGAGAGAACATTTAATTGAAGGCAAGGAAAAATTAAAGTGATGACAACAAAGAGTTAATTAGAGTTAATTATGAATTTATCATCAGCTGATTTCGGTGGCTGTGAACCAATGTTACAAAAGATTGCTCCAAATGTGTGGGGGATTGTCTATCGGATTAAAATGCGATCGCTCTTTAACTCCACCTCCAACCTTGTAAATTTACTTTTATCCCATAAAATAGTTTTACTGTTTACATCATCAAGGGGATAATTTACAGAGTTTGCTCTCTTTTTTTATTAATTCAATAAAGAATTAAAGTTTTATTAATATCTCCGACAATTAGTTTAACTATTGGATGAATTAGGCTACAGTTAAATTAAATCAAAAAACTTAAATTTTAAATAGTATTACTCCCTATCAATTCTGACTTCTTCATAACAGTATAAATGCTGTAACTCAATCTTATATAGCAGTCGCCAGGGCAGTTAGGACATGACAAAAGTCTCAAACCTAAGTAAGCGCAAGAGTTTGACTTCTGACTTCTGCTATAAATACCAATATTCACAAACTATTCACACAATATTTATACATTTAAATTGTGAATCTGGGCTGATAGGAATAGGTCAAAATCGGGAGATGGTGGACCGGCTTTTGCACAAGTGGATCGAGCTTAAATTTAAATGTCTATTTGCTTATAGCAATTATAAATAGGTTGCGAACTCTAGCGGGAGCAGGATGACCGCACTAGCAATGATTTTGGGGTTATGAATTTTCACAACTCGTTTCTAAACGCGCTTATCCCTCAATACTAGAGCAACCAATACTAGAGCAACTAGCTCACCACTAACTCCTCAAACTGATCAAGTTATGTATCTACTATACCATGACTTAACTAATTTTAACAAGCGATGCAGTGGCCTCACGGGGGTTTCTCCCACTCGCGCTTTGCATCAAGACATGGTCGGGCTAATCAACGATAGTAATTTGGGTAATTACTCTCAATCCATTAATTATAAGCCCAGATAATTACCTCACTAGTTTTATAGAACAGCAATAATTACTTGGAGAATAAAAAATTATGAGTTTGGATTGTACTATCTCAAAATATTCAATTGTAGTAGCAGCTCAAGAGCAACTATCTTCTGATATTGGAGGAGAGGCAATCATCCTCGATATGAAGTCGGGAGTTTACTATGGCTTGAATACCGTAGGTGCTAGCATCTGGAATCTGATCCAGGAACCGAAAACTTTAGATGAAATTCGCAATGCACTGCTAGCAGAGTACGAAGTTGAGCCAGAAAAATGCGATCGCGATCTGTTGGCATTACTCCAAGAATTCGCAGCAGTTGGGCTAATTGAGGTAAAAGATGAAGCGGTTGCGTAAGTTCTTGCGCCTTACTAGTAGAGAACGTCAACTTGTGATTAACACGTTCATTTTACTAGGATTAATCAGACTAGGGCTATGGTTACTACCATTTCACAGATTGCGGCAACTGGTAGCAAAAATCAGTCAGCCATCACCTCAAGCTCAAAGCGTAAACCAAACTAACCTAAGCAAAATTGTCGGAGCTGTTAATCTCAGCAGTCGCTACATGCCAGGTGGTGTTAAGTGTTTAGCTAGAGCATTAACCACACAAGTACTAATGAGTCGCTGTGGTTACTCCCCTCAACTCAGAATTGGTGTTGCCAAAGGGGAGGGAGGAAAATTAGAAGCTCATGCATGGGTGGAAAACCAAGGACAGGTTGTGATCGGCTATCTCAGAGACCTTTCACGGTTTACTCCACTACCATCGTTTAAAGGAGGCAAACTATGAGTGGCATTGTAGGGATTTACTACCTCAACCAAGAACCAATAGACCGGGAAAATATTGGGCAAATGTTAGATATCCTTGCCCACCGGGGACCAGACGGAGCAGATATCTGGTGCGAGGGGTCTGTTGGTCTCGGTCATCGGATGCTTTGGACTACTCCTGAATCGCTGCTGGAAAAGTTACCTTTAGTTAATCACTCCAAAAATTTAGTGATTACTGCTGATGCTCGGATTGATAATCGAGAAGAACTGATTGTTGCTCTAGAGTTGAACGACCGTCCAGCAGAAAAAATTACCGATAGCCAACTGATATTAGCCGCTTATGAAAAATGGGGAGAGCAGTGTCCAGAAAAACTATTAGGTGACTTTGCCTTCGCTATCTGGGATAAGCACAAGCAGATCCTCTTCTGTGCTAGAGACCATGTTGGGGTTAAGCCTTTCTATTACTATCACCAATCCGGTCAAGGGTTTATTTTTGCCTCTGAAATCAAAGCACTCTTCTGTTTACCCTTCGTGCCAAAGCGTCTTAACGAAGTCAGGATGGCTGACTATGTCGCCCTGATGATGGAAGACAAAGTCATCACCACCTATGACGAGATTCTGCGGCTTCCTCCTGCTCACACCATGGTCGTTAGTCAGTCAGGAATAGAGCTAAACTGTTACTGGTCTCTAGACCCCAATCGTGAGCTAATATTAGACTCTGACGAAGCCTATGCTGAAGCATTTCGTGACATCTTTACCGAAGCAGTTCGTTGTCGTCTCCGTAGTGCTTTTGCCATTGGTTCTCACTTGAGCGGTGGATTAGATTCTTCCTCAATCACTTGTGTAGCCAGGAAACTACTGGCTGAAACAGGAGATGCTCAATTGCACAGCTTCTCCAACATTTTTGACAAAGTCACGGAATGTGATGAACGTCCCTTCATCAATGCGGTTTTAGAACAGGGTGGACTTATTCCCCACTATGTCCATGCTGATCAGTTTGGTCCGCTGTCAGACGTTGACGAAATTTGGGAGTATGAAGACGAAGCCTTACTTGGCCCAAGTCATCATTATCCTTGGCGACTGAATCAAGCTGCTCAGCAAGCAGGGATGCGAATTGTTTTAGATGGTCTCGATGGCGATAATGTCGTGTTTCATGGTGTGTCTAGATTGACAGAATTAGCCCATCAAGGACAGTGGGAAACCTTTGTCCAGGAAGCTGAAGCATTTTCTGAACATTTTGGTAACTCACCCCAAGGCTTGCTTAAACACTACAGTATCCTACACCTAAAAACACTGGCGAAGCAGTTTCGCTGGATTGCCTTTGGAAAAGCTGTACATCAGATTCACAAGCGTTTTGGCATCTCCCGTAAGCACCTGTTGCTCAATCATGGACTCAAGGCGTTAGTTCCGGAAGCAATCAACCAACTTTGGCGAAAGTGGCGCAGACAAGACAAGTCAGCTAGTTCTGTTTCACCTCTGGTTAACCGCAACTTTGCTGAGCGCATTGGTATTGATCAGCGTATTCAAGCATTGGACAAGTCAGATCAACCATCACTTACAGTCAGAGAAGACCACTGGCGTAATCTAACCCAAGGTATATTTCCCCTAATTCTAGAGCAGCTCGACCGCTACAATGCTGCATTTTCCCTCGAAGCTCGTCATCCCTTTATGGATAAGCGGTTACTTGAATTCTGTCTAGCACTGCCTTCCGAGCAGAAACTCTACCAGGGATGGAGTCGGATGGTGTTGCGCCGTGGGATGGCAGATATTTTACCAAAAGCTGTCCAGTGGCGAGGAGGCAAAGCCCATATGGGTCCAAACTTTATTCACGGTCTGCTCACCCTAAATCGTCAGGTGTTCGACGACGTGATCTTGAATAAGCTTGAACTCATTGAAGGGTACGTTGACACAGACTTTCTGAGACAAGTTCATCGACGCATGACCTCAGGAGGCAGGGTGCGAGAAAAAGACTGCATGACAGTCTGGCAGGGAATCATCTTGGCCTTGTGGCTTGACCGCACCCAAGCGACACCCTAAGTCTAACTTGGCAGGGAATCTGCTTGGGATTGTGGTTTGGGCACAACCTTTGAAACACCGTAAGTCCAATTCAGGCTGTAACTACCGTAAACTACTATCAGCAAAAGGAAAGTAAAACCATGCTAAAAACTTACACTACACCAGAGATGATTGTTCACGGTTCTATTGAGGAGCTCACCGAAATCAATGGGCCTGATCGGATTGCAGATGTCCTGATTTTCAATGGTGATTTGGCTAATCCTGCGGCTGAATCAGATGACTCAAGCAGCCTAGACTGCGATAACAATGGTAATTGTGATCCGTTCAAACTACCGTAACAGGATTACTACTGGTGATAGTGAGTAATTAGTGAGTAATTAATAGTTTAACTCAGGGTGTGACTACCTTAAACCCACAATAAGTACAACGAAATTAACACCATGCTAAAAACCTACACTACACCAGAAATGATTGTTCACGGTTCTATTGAAGAGCTGACCGAAATCAGTGGACCTGATCGAATGGCAGATGTCCTGATTTTCAATGGTGATTTGAATAATCCCCAGGCTCAATCAGATGACTCAAGCAGCCTAGACTGCGATAACAATGGTAATTGTGATCCGTTCCAACTACCTTAACAGGATTACTACTGATGATGAGTAATCAATAGTTTAATTCAGGGTGTAACTACCTTAAACTACAAAAATTACAAGGAAAGTAACACCATGGTAAAAACCTACACTACTCCAGAGATGATTGTTCACGGTTCTATTGAGGAGCTCACCGAAATCAATGGACCTGATCGGATTTCAGATGTGCTGATTTTCAATGGTGATTTGGCTAATCCCGCAGCTGAATCAAACGACTCAATCAGCCTAGACTGCAATAATGGTAATTGTGATCCGTTCAAACTAGAAGACCGTCAGTAACACGATTACTACTAGTGATGCTGACTAATCGGCGTTGCTGAATTAAGGAATGAATGCGCGATCATTTGGTTTTATTGAAGCCCCCTAAATCCCCCAATTCTGGGGGACTTTGATAGTTTTGTTCCCCCCAAGCGAGCAATCCCTCGCTTGGGGGGCTAGGGGGGCAAAACCATACCCAGAATCAGCAACGCCGACTAATCAATAGTTAAAATCAGGGTGTGACTACCTGAAGCTACCGTCAGCAAAAGGAAAACACCATGGAAAAGAGCTACGCTACACCAGAGATTATGGTTCACGGCACCATTGAGGAGCTAACCCAAATCACTGGGCATACTCGGATTGCAGATGTCCTGATTTTCAATGGTGATGTGGCTAATCCCCAAGCTGAATCAGATGGCTCAAGCAGCCTAAACTGCGATAACAATAATAATTGTGATCCGTTCAAACTACAGTAATACGATTAGCACTGGTGATGGTAAGTACTGAATATTAGTAGAGCTATCACCAAGGGCGACAAAGGCATTATTTACTACTAAATTATCTACTACTAAATTATCTACTACTAGCAAGATCATCCCTAGGCAACTCCCACTTAGGTTGCCTAGGAATCCCCAACTCGTTAGTCCTGCAACACTGACTCAGCAGAAGGGTCTTGGCTAGAGTGAGGGGATGCCTTTTCTGCTATCAAGTTCTCCGATCAAGTTTAACCTGCTCCTAAGTATCAATTATGTACATCTATACGGCCTACAACCTTTGTATTCACTCAGAGATTCCCTTACTCGAGCTGATCGAGTCTGATGGATCCCCTGATGTGATCATACGTTTCGGGAAATTGAGTCATCTTCCTCCAGAAACAGCTAATTGGAGCAACCGTGTTGTTGGGGAATTGCATGGCAAAGCAAAGGTTTTGATTGAAGATGGGCGAGAGATTACTATCGAACCTGTGACAGGAGCGGACAACTCTAAGCTCAGCCCTAACATCCTTGGAGCTTGTATGTCTGTGGTGCTGCGACAGCGCGGATTGCTAGTACTCCATGCTAGCAGCATTGTGGTCAACAATCAAGCGATCGCATTCATGGGTGGGTCAGGCTGGGGTAAATCCACCTTAGCAGGAGCCTTTCATGGTAAAGGTTATCAGATTATAACTGATGATGTCATGCCTGTCAACCTTGATGACGGTTATCCTTTGATTATTCCTAGCTTTCCTCAGATTAAACTTTGGCCATCAGCAGCAGATTCTCTAGGACACAATTCTAATAACTTACCTCCTCTTTACCCAAACGCACCAAAGCTTTCCTACACATTCACTGATGGGTTTCAACGCACTGCTGTACCCCTGAAGCGGCTCTATGTATTGGCCAAAGGAGACCAACATCAGATTACCAAGCTAACGCCTCAACAAGCTTTCCCTGAAGTAGTCCGTCATAGCCGTGATGTAGATGTGCTAATTGCTCCAGACTGTGTTAGTACTCATCTGCGTCAGTGCGCCAGTCTGATTAAGACTGTATCTATCTGTCGCTTCACCAGAAAGCCTAATCTGATGGAACTTCCTGATCTAGTGGCCTTGGTGGAGAAAGATATCGAAGAATTAACTACTTCTGATCGTAGTAAAAACCATACCCTCAACACTAAAGTTCTTGCAGAAGTCGGGAACAGGGAATAGCACAAGAGAGGGAAGTGTGGGAAGTGTGGAGAGATGGGGAGATAGGGAGATGGGGAGATAGGGAATCAGATCAGCACTGGCGTGGTTTCTTACCTTCACGACTGCATGAAGACAATACTTTTATAAGAGGTCTAGTAAAGCTTCACGCCTTTTACCAAGTAACCTTAACCCAACTAACCTTCAACCTTAAACGAACTAACCTTCAACCTTCAACCAACTAACCTTCAACCAACTAACCTTCAACCTTCAACCTTCAACCAACTAACCGTCAACCAACTAACCTTCAACCTTCAACCAACTAACCTTCAACCAACTAACCTTCAACCTTTAACCAACTAACCTTCAACCTTTAACCAACTAACCTTCAACCTTTAACCAACTAACCTTCAACCTTTAACCAACTAAACCTTAACACAAAAAATGGGAGCAGGCAAAACCTTAAGAACAAAAATCCAGCAAACATTACGCCTTTTGCCTGCACTGCGTCTAGTCTGGCAAAGCAGTCCCTTTTGGACAGGAGCTCGCGTAGGACTTTTGCTGGTTCAGGGGATATTACCTCTACTATCAATTTATCTTACCAAACTAATAATTGATACAGTAACTGACGGATTCATTACTGCTGATAAACAAGCCGTCTTTCGTGATGTTTTACTTTTCCTAATCTTAGCCGGTACAGTTACACTTGTCACTACTCTTTGCAACTCCTTAGCTGAAGTAGTCAATACTGCTCACTCTCAGCGAGTGACTGACTACATGCAAGGGATTATTCATGATAAATCCCTAGAAGCTGACTTGGAGTACTACGAAAATGCCCGATACTACGATACGTTACAACGAGCTCAACAAGAAGCGCCCTACCGACCGCCCCGAGTCCTAAATCGTGTCACACAGATAGCTCAAAATAGTATTTCCTTGTTGGCGATGGTGAGTTTATTACTCTCCCTCCATTGGGGAATTGCTGGGATTTTATTTATTGCTGCCATCCCCGCGATGGTGGTGCGGGTAAAATACTCTCGGGTTATCTATCGTTGGCAGCGTAAAAAAACACCCATGGAACGGCAATCCATGTATTTAGGTTACATGCTAACATCAGACCAGTTTGCTAAAGAAATTCGCTTGTTTGATTTAGGGGTTTTCTTTACTGACTGGTATCGTCGCATCCGAGAGCAACTCTATAAGGAAAAAGTAGCCATTGCCACTGGACGCTCCTTTGCTAACTTTGGTGCTCAAGCCGTTGCGGGAATGTTAATCTTTTCTGTCTATGGCTTTATTGTCTATCAAACTGTCCATGGGGATTTGCGATTAGGAGATTTAGTGCTTTATCACCAAGCATTGCAGCGGGGACAAAATAATATTCGAGGGTTATTAACTAGTATATCTGGTCTTTATGAAGATAACTTATTTTTAGCTAACCTCTACGAATTTTTGGATCTAAAACCTAACGTTGTTGAACCAACTTATCCGAAACCAATTCCCCACTCCATGAGCGGTGGTATTGTTTTCGATCATGTTAGTTTCCAATACGGTACTACAACTCGTAAGGCACTTAAAAACATTAACCTTACAGTGCGACCAGGGGAAACTATCGCCCTAGTAGGAGAAAACGGTTCCGGTAAAACAACCTTAATTAAACTCTTGTGTCGTTTGTACGATCCAACCGCTGGCAGCATCACCATTGATGGGATTGATATCCGCAATTTTAAAATAGCTGACTTACGCCGCCAAATCAGTGTGATTTTCCAAGACTACGCTAAATATAATTTTACGGCTAAGGAAAATATCTGGTTAGCGGACATTGATTTGCCACGAGATCACGAAACTATTATTGATGCTGCTCGTCGTTCTGGTGCTGATGACGTTATCACTAGTTTACCCCAAGGGTATAATACCATGCTGGGGAAATTATTTGACCAAGGGGAAGAACTTAGTATTGGTCAATGGCAGAAAATAGCCTTAGCACGAGCTTTTCTACGAGACTCTCAGGTTATTGTATTAGATGAGCCTACCTCTGCTATGGATCCTAAGGCAGAATACGAGGTGTTTATGAAATTCCGCGAACTGATCGAAGATCAAGCTGCTATTCTGATCACCCATCGCTTATCTACTGTAAAAATGGCTGACCGAATCTATGTGATGGACCAAGGTTCAATTGTAGAAAGCGGTACCCATGGGGAACTGATGCAGTTAGATGGTACTTATGCCCATTTGTTTGAAACTCAGGCTAAAAATTATCGCTAACTTGAAGGTAAGCAGTGAGCTATCAGCTATCAGCTATCAGCTATCAGCTATCAGCTATCAGCTATCAGCTATCAGCTATCAGCTATCAGCTATCAGCTATCAGCTATCAGCTATCAGCTATCAGCTATCAGCTATCAGCTATCAGCTATTAGCTTATGGGTCACAGGCTTCTAGCCTGTGCCACGGTACTGTTCGCGCAGCACCTCAAGTAGCGCAATCGGTGCTTTTGAATAAAATAAGCTGACCGCTGACTGCTGACTGCTGACTGCTGAATGCTTACCTTCTGACTTCCCTACTCCCTACTCCCTACTCCCTACTCCCTACTCCCTACTCCCTAGCTAATGCTATAACATTTCCATTTGAGATGTGAACATAAAATTAAACCTTTTAGGTAACACGGAACTCGGTATCTGCTAACAGGGGTAAAGAATACCGAGTTTTTTTAATTATAAAAAAATCACGATCTCGGTTTACAAATCATTTGTAAAATCTCTAATAATGGCTAATTGTTTTAGCTGATTTTTATAATTTTTATTTTGGTAAAGAATTTAAGTTTTATTAAAATTTTAGGTATTTGTGGAAAAAATCGATTAATTAGGATACAGTTTAATTGACTTGAAGGGCTAAAATTATCAAGCTAAATCCGTTGAAGATAGTCTAAATGCTACCGGGGTGAAAATCTGCCATTAGATTGATCAGCTATGGACTGTGAACCAAATTTTAGAATGGTATTTGGAACCAGTACTATATCTCAAATCACTAATGAAAACCCTCAATTCCCTTATTAAGGTAGATTTAGGGGGATTATTGAAATATAAAAGACTTGGTTTTACGTTTTTATTGCGTAATTAATTAATCTTAATAATTTCAGCAATTTATTGGGCTTTATTAACGATAATTAGATTTTAAGCTGAAAAAGCTAATTACTAAACCATAATAGCTAAAACTTAGCTACATATAGTGAGGGAGCAAGCCTTGGGCCCCTACAATTAGGCTTGAGCAACGGATGCCAGAGTAATTTCTGAACTGCAATGGCTCATCAAGGGGAGTCAAGAAACTACTGCATCAGTTTCTAGTGATTGCATCTACGCGCAATAGTTATTTGAGAAATTAATTATGAGTTTGGATGGCACAATCTCTAAGACAATGTCTAAGTGTTCAGTTGGCGATATCTCCGAAATTGACAGCCAATCAGTGGATTGCAAAGCCTTGGGTGGCAACAAGCAAAAGCTGTTTTCCTATGTTGCTTATGGTTTGGGAATCCACTCGGCGCTACCAATCCCAGAGTTTATCCCAGCAGAAGTAGAGTGTGATGTTACGATTCACATTCAGAGTAATGATTACAGTACGGGATGCGTTCGCGTAGCGTCGGCTGAGGCCGTAGGCCACGCTACGCGATCGCCGAATCGCAAAATCAGTGACTACATTCCAAAGGAAGTTATCCAGCAGCCGATGGCTTTCCAGTTGAGTCGAGATGAGGCAGTGATTTATCTCAAAGACACAGGGCTGTTTCTGGTACAGGGGGGAAACACGATTATAATCATTCCCGCAGCAGGAGCCTGCCTGAGCCGCATTCAAACGGCTCTAGTGGGAACTGTGATGGCGATTCTGCTTTATCAGCGGGGATTGTTGGTGCTACATGCCAGTGTAGTCAATATTAATGGTGGTGCGGTTGTTTTCTTGGGTAATTCCGGTGAAGGTAAGTCTTCAATTGCTGCTGCACTCCATACTCAGGGATACAGAATCATCACTGATGATGTTGCACCTGTGAGATTGGATCAGGGGAAAGCGAAAGTTGCTCCTAGCTTTCCTCAAATTAAACTAAGTCGAGAAGTAGCTAAGGTTTTGGGATATGACCAGGATAAGCTGGGTCTGCTGGTACCGAAGTTAAATAAACCTGGCTATCTGTTAAATCAGGATTTTACCCAAGCGCTACTACCAATCCGGTGCATCTATGTACTGGTTTCAGGTTCACAGTTGAGTATTAAGCGTCTGAAACTTCAGGAGGCGGTGATGGAACTATCCCATCACTCCCGTCTAAACAGTTTATTTGACTCTGAGAAAGCATCCCATCTTCTTCAGTGTGCTCAGCTTGCCAATCAGTGTAGTGTTTATCGTCTCCAGCGACCTCGTAACTTGGCTTTGTTGCCTGAGTTAGGGAGGTTGGTGGCAGAACACCAATTTATACAAGGCAAAATGTAACAGGTAACAGGTAATATAATAAATTACCCAAAGCCCCATTATCCATTACTCAAAAAAACTTCAAGCTCCTAATCAACTGTTATCAAAAACTGTAATCAACCCCTTCAATTTAGTTGAAGGGGATTAGCGTCATCTGTCCGACGTAATATCTGGCGAATTTACGCCTAAACTCGCCTCTTTAAAACTATGGTACTCTGGTTTTGATGTCTGAGTGGAAGGCATATATATCTTGCTCCCCAATGCTGGTGTAGAGGTAGTTGCTGTCTGTTTTGGACTAAATTTAATCAGCTGTAGGACTAATGAAAATCGCTACCTGGAACGTCAACTCAATTCGGAGTCGCCAAGCTCAAGTAATAGATTGGTTGCAACGTACCCAAGTAGATGTGCTTTGCCTGCAAGAAACTAAAGTAGTTGATGCCCAGTTTCCGCGATCGCTTTTTGAAGAATTGGGTTATTACCTTTATATTTCTGGGCAAAAATCCTATAACGGTGTAGCCATCTTTAGCCGGAAACCAGCCACAGACGTAAGTACTGGCTTTGCTGCCGTGTTGGATACAGCTCAGGTGGGGGACCTAGATGAACAAAAGCGAGTGATTAGCGCTACAGTAGACGGCGTCCGCATTGTTAACCTATATGTTCCCAATGGGGCTTCGGTCAACAGTGAGAAGTACGACTACAAGCTGCGTTGGCTGAAGATACTGCGGGACTATTTACACAGTATCCTAGAAGAACAGTCCCATGAACTTTGTGTATGTGGGGACTTTAATATTGCCCTAGAAGACCGGGATATCCATAATCCTAAAGGCAAAGAAAAGCACATCATGGCTTCCCCAGTAGAACGTCAAGCCCTACAATCTGTCTTAGACCTAGGTTTAGGGGATGCCTTTCGCAAATTTACCAAAGAAGGGGGTAATTTTAGTTGGTGGGACTATCGCACCCGTGCCTTTCGGGGTAATCGGGGTTGGCGGATTGACCATATCTACCTAACCCCCAATCTTTACAATCAAGCGATTAGTTGTACCATTGACATAGAACCGAGAAAACTAGATAAACCTAGCGACCATTCCCCTGTAATCGTTAACTTATAGTCAAGTTTTAACGGCAAAAGCCATTCAGCTATCAGCTATCAGCCGTCAGCCGTCAGCTTTTGAATAAAAGCACCTCAAGTAGCACCATCTTTAGCGCATAAGCTGATAGCTGATAGCTGAATGCTTACACAACTGAAATAAATAATTAACCATTAAACTTAATAATTATAGCAGTCGAAGTAAAGGTTAAGAAATGTTTCTGTTCCCAGATCCGCTGTTCCCAGATCCGCTGTTCCCTAAAACCGATAACTTTGTACTCACCAAATTGACAACTGCTATATAACAATTAACTACCTTTAAGCACACCATCAATAGCCTGCAATAATTCCTTAGCGGTGTAAGGCTTAGACAAAAAGGTCTTAACCCCAGCTTCAGCCGCCGCATCGACTTTATCACTGATAGGCAACCCACTGATGCCAATAATTTTGAGCTGCGAGTTAATTTCTCGCAATTGAAGGATGGTTGTTGGTCCATCCATAACCGGCATCATCATATCCATCAGCACCAATTTAATGTCATCCTGATGTTGCCTATAGAGTGCGATCGCTTCCCTACCATCCCTGCTAGTCATCACCCGATAGCCATAGTTTTCTAAGGAAGTCTTGGTAATCTCACCAATAGCAGCTTCGTCATCCACCACTAAAATCAACTCACCGTTTCCTGTCGGTAGTTCTAGTTCTTCCTCGGAAGGAATTGGGAAGTGTTCTACTGCTGGCAAATATACTTTAAAGTTAGTACCTACGCCCACTTCACTATACACATTTACAAAACCGCCGTGACTTTTCACAATACCTCTGACAGTAGACAAACCCAGTCCTGTACCTTGACCGATTTCTTTAGTAGTGAAAAATGGCTCGAAAATTCTTGGCTGTATTTTCAGGGGAATACCAATGCCACTATCAGCAACGGTCACCACAATGTAGGGACCGACATCGGCATCAATATGCATCCTGGCATAGTTTGGATCTAAAAAAATATTTTGAGCAGACAATGTCAACGTTCCACCATCAACCATAGCATCACGAGCATTGATGCAGAGGTTCATCAAAACTTGGTGCAGTTGTGTGGCATCCCCAGATACAGACCAAAGATTGGGGTCTATATCCGTAGACAATTCAATGGATCTGGGAAATGTTTCTAGGATAATGTGGCGAATTTCCCGAATCAAATGCCTGACTTGTAAAACCGTTCGTTGACCTGTAATACCCCGAGCAAAGGATAAAACTTGCTTGACTAAACCAGCCCCCCGCCTAGCATTATTCTCTACAGTTTTTAGGAGTTGCAAATGCCGCTGATCTGAGATTTTCAGCTGCAACAGTTGAGCTGACATTAGAATAGGAGCTAATAAGTTGTTCAAATCATGGGCAATGCCCCCAGCTAAGGTACCAATGCTCTCCATGCGCTGAGCGTGGAGAAACTGGGTTTCCAGTTGTTTTTTTTCAGTGATATTAGTATTGACAATCAAGATTGATTTGGCCTGTCCCTGAGGATTTTGCACCAAAGTCCAGCGACTTTCAACAATAATTTCTTTGCCATCTTTGGTGACTTGATTCAACTCACCATACCACTCCCCTGTTTTGGCAACACTTTGGTCTGCCTCGGCTAGGTCAGCTGGTGCTTGTTCGTACAGCAGTAGATGCTCTTTTTTTCCAATCACTTCTGCTGCCTGCCAACCGTATAGACACTCCGCTCCTTTATTCCAAAATGAGATAGTATTGTCTAGATCCCGAACCAGAATGGCATCGGTTGCCACATCCAACAACGCTGCTTGTTCCCGAATTTTTTGTTGCGCTTGCTGGCGCTCAAGGGCATAGCGGATGGAACGCTCTAGTAAAGGTCCTCTAAGTTGACTCTTATCCAGGTAATCTGCTGCCCCAGCTTTCATGGCTTCCATGTCAACCTCATGGTCTCCCTGAGCAGTTAGGAGGATAATCGGTGCTGTACACCCCCTGGCAATGGCTTCACCTAGGAGTTCAAGTCCATTATGCTCACCAAGACGGTAGTCCAGTAGATAAACATCATGGTGGTTCTGACCAATCATTTCTAAGCCCTTAGCATAGGTTGCCACCCAAGTCAAGCTAAATCTAGCTCTCCGGTTTTCCGACAGTAAATCACGAGTTATAATATAGTCATCTTCGTCATCATCAACGAGTAATACGTTAACCAAAGGGTTGTACATTGGTCTGGCACCAGAGGAATCGAAGGAAATTAGTCGAGGGTGGTGAGTTCTGAGTTCTGAAAAGGGTAAGCAATTTGCTGGCTTTGTGATCAACGAACATTGATGAGGGTCGGTTTTGGAAATAGTCCTGAGTGGATCAGTTTTTAGTGATACAGTAGAAACATCAGTAGAAACATCAGAACGTTCAGCTGGCGGTTGTGAGTATTTACTCATGGTAGTCTGTTAGGGCAATCTATTCCCTTCGGGGGGCAATTCGGCGATGTCCAACCAGTACTTTTTTAACGTTTCCATCACCTCAATTAGGGAACTATAGGTGACAGGCTTAACGATGAAAGAATTTGCTCCTAAGTTATAACTGTGATAGATATCTTCTTCAGCCTTTGAGGTAGTCAGCACTACAACTGGTATAACTCGTAGATTAGGATCAGCCCTAATTTCTCTGAGGGCCTCACGACCATCTTTTTTCGGCATATTCAAATCCAGTAGGATTAAACTTGGACGAGGGGACATGCTCGCCTGCCTGTGTTTACCACGGTGATACAGATAATCCATCAATTCCTCGCCATCACTGACAAAGTATAGCTCATCGGTCAACTGACTCTCTAACAGAGCCTCCCTTGCCAATAGACAATCATCCGGATCATCATCTGCCATTAAAATTATCACGGGATTTCGGCTTTCATTCACTCAGCATTATCTCCTCGACCAAAAATTATAAAGGAATTATAAAGGCATTATGAAGGGGTTATGAAGTATAAAGGTGTAAATTTGAAGTATTTTATGGATTAGTCACTCAACTACTAGTATGTTTTCATTATTTAACGTTTAAGCTTAAACCTTTAACCTTTAACCTTTAACCTTTAACCTTTAACCTTTAACCTTTAACCTTTAACCTTTAACCTTTAACCTTTAACCTTTAACCTTTAACCTTTAACCTTGGCCTTTCGGCCACGCTACGCGAACAATCTTCCAGCTTCAATTTTGTTTAATCGGCACCCTAACAATAAACTTAGCCCCCTGTCCTGGTGTGCTCTCTGCCATGATGCTACCATTATGGCGTTCCACAATTTTACGGCAGATAGCTAGACCGATGCCGGTTCCTTCATATTCGCTGCGACCATGGAGCCGTTGAAAGGTTTGGAAAATGCGATTGCCATACTTGGGGTCAAACCCAATACCATTGTCTTCGACTATGATCTGACAACGCTGATTAACGGTTGCGCCTCCATAACTTAAGGGAAAACTTTCCTGAAGCAGTTGGCTATAAATTTTAACGAGGTTACCTCTTGGTTCTGGTCGGAATTTAAGTCCGTTACTGATCAGGTTTTGCAACAGTTGACGCATTTGCAGGGGATCAGCTTCAATAGTATGTAGTTCACCGACTTCCACTACGCCACCAGATTGCTGGATACGTAGTTCTAAATCAGAGAGTACCTCTTGCACCACTTGAGCCAGATCAGTCGCAACCAAAGGTCTGGCCTTGGTGGTCACCCGGGAAAGGCTAAGCAAGTCATTGATTAACACCTGCATCCGTGCTGCAGCATTCTGCATCCGTTCCAGGTAGTCCTGACCCTGCTCCGTTAACTGTTCATGATACTTTGTCTGAAGGCGATCGCCAAATGCCTGAATCTTGCGCAGGGGTTCTTGCAGATCGTGGGATGCTACATAGGCAAACTGTTGCAGTTCAGCATTAGAACGGGCAAGTTCCTGACGCTGACGGGTTTCTGTTCCTAAAAGCTGGGCTTGGGCTAAGGCAATACCAATTTGGTCGGCCAGTTGTTGCAACAATTCACTTTCAAAGTTAGTCCATTGTCGTGGATTCGAACACTGATGGGCAATGAGCAAACCCCAAAGTTGGTCTTGTTGCTGAATTGGCACCACTAGGTTAGCTTTTACCCCAAACTGTTGCAGCATTTCTACATGGCAAGCTTGGATATCAGATTTTTCTAAGTCACAGATGTTGCTAACCCTTCCCTGACGATACTGGTCCAGGTACTCTTCATGAAAGCAAGGATCTTCGATGCTTTGTCCGAGCATGATTGGCCAACCAGGTACTACTGCTTCTTGAAGCACTTTCCCCCAGCCATCAAAACTCAGTTGGAACAGTACAACTCGGTCAGCCTTGAGAAATTGTTGCACTTCTGTAACCGCCGTTTGCAGAATCTGATCCAGTTGTAGAGACTGGCGGATTTTCAGGGTAATTTCTGAAAACAATTGCGATCGCTGATTTTGGCGCTTGAGTTCTTGCTCTGCTAACTTACGCTCAGTAATGTCATCCACCACATAGGAAAATCGGGGGCGAGGAGTGGTTGTGTCGGGAATTGGGCATACAGTGGCGCATAACCAGCGGGTATCGGTTTCAGTGGTGTGATCATACTCGAAGGAAATGGGCTGATTGCTTTGTTGGCTTTCTCGGTAATGGGTAATCCACCGATGGATATGAGTTTTGGGTGCCCCCAACTCACTGGCTAACCGATTCTGCATGGCCTCGGGTGTAGTCCCGAAAAAATTCGCTGTACTGTTATTATCAGAAATATGCAGGATGTCATCATCCAACAGTTCCACGACCCCCATCAATAGTGCGGAACTGTTGAAAAAACTACGCAGGGTCGATTCACTACCGAGCAGTGCAGCTTCTGCCTGTTGGCGCTCTATTTCCGCTTGATGAGCTGCAATTAATCGACCAAGACTTTGAGCCATTAATTCTACAATTTCCCGTTCGTGAGGCTGGAAATCCCTTTCTCTGACCTGGGTTGAGGAAAAATTGAGGGAGCCGTAGACTTCACCATAGACAAATATGGGAGTCCCGATATAGGACTCAAGTTTTAGAGTTTGGTAGACTGGATGAGCATGCATTAGCTCCATCTCACCTACATGAGTATAGGAAATGGTCTTTTTTTCGCGAACGACTACAGCACAATAGGTATTTTTTAATTCAAACTCTGAGCCAGAGACTAACCCTTCTAGATCAGACCTGACCGACAGGATGGTGTAGGAATTAAGGTGTATTTGACTAATAATGCCAGTGGGCATCCCTAAAATTTCACATCCCGTCTCCAGATAGTCAGCATACAGCAGCTCAAAGTTTTGGTAATTGGTGGTATTCAGCCGATGTAGGTGTTTGAGGTTGTTACTGAAGGTTTCCAGAGCCTGAGACTTTTGCAAAAGTTGCTCGTCTGCGTGCTTGTGTTCAGTAATGTCCCGCCCTACTGCCTGGAGCTCAATTAATTGACCATGCTCGTTAAAGATGGCACGTCCGCTCCACTGCTGCCAGCGAATCTCTCCTGTGGGCATAATCACCCGGTGTTCAACCGTTTCTACCGGATTCTCCGGGCTTAGAGAAGTAATACACTGTTCTAGCCTTTTGAGATCCTGATCGGGAATCAATGGCAAAAACCGTTGCCCAATCAACTCTTGCTCTGACTTGCTGAAATAGCGACAGTAGGCACCATTGACAAAAGTAAGAGTTCCATCAGGACGGAAACGACAGATGAGTTCTGTTTGATCTTCGACAATAGCGCGATAGCGAGCCTCGCTCTGATACAATTGCTGCTGATTTTGCTCCCGCTCGGTAATATCATGGTTTAGACCAATGGTTGCCACCATATTGTCTTGCTGATCATAAAGAGGTACTACCACCGTTTCACACACCCCACACTTGCCATCTTTGCCAATAAAGTGAATCTCCCCAGACCAACGTCCCGAACTGGTCATCTCCTGGATAATCTGCTCGGTTAGAACAGCCGCCTCTTCCGGTGGGTACAAAATCCCCGGAGTTTTACCCAATACCTCAGCTTTGGTGTAGCCGAATATTCGCGCTGAAGCAGGATTCCAATCAATTATCTTACCTGCTAAGTCCGTGATTATGATCCCATCGAAGATACTCTCAACAATCAGAGCCTGTCTACGTAGGGCTTCTTCCGCCTGTTTGCGCTCAGTGATATCGATGCAAGAGCCAATATAACCCGCAAAGTCCCCATTGGGGGTAAATCGGGGAGTGCCTATATCTAATATCCAACGATACTGCCCATCCCTACGTCGCAAGCGGTACTCCATGCGAAAATTTTCTCTGGCGTCGAAGGCGCGTATATAGGTATTGAAGCTGCACTCTAGGTCATCAGGATGCACCCCTTCAGCCCAGCCATGGCCCAATTCCAGTTCGAGGGTCTTACCGGTGAAGTTCAACGAAAGCTGATTGAAAAAGTTATAAAGTTTATCAGTGCCTGACATCCAGATCATTACTGGGGCATGATCAGCCATCATCCGGAAGCGAGCTTCACTCTCTTCGAGGCTGGCTTGCTTTTGTTTGGCCTCGGTAATGTCCCGTGCGATCGCATAAATTAAACCATCGTTCACTACTGGATAAGCAGCCCAGGCTAGCCATTTATAAGACCCATCTTGACAGCGATAGCGATTCTCGAAGTAGACAGTAGGGATGCCAGTCCCCAATTGTTCTATTTCTGCCCTAGTTGCTCCTCGGTCATCGGGATGGACAAAATTGAAAAACGTGGTGCTTTTTAGTTCTGCTTCGGTGTAACCCAAGGTGCTAGTAAAGGAAGGACTCAAGCGCTTAAAGTAGCCATCGAAACCAGCTATACACAGCAAATCCAGGGAGAGGTCAAAAAAGCGATCGCGTTCTTGCTGGATCCGTTTCCATTCAGTAATGTCACGAGTAAAACATCGGGTATGGACAAATTTGCCATTTTTCCAGAGGACATTAGAGTTAATCAGCACATGGCGAATCGAGCCATCTTTGCACAAGAGTCTGGCTTCGTAGTTTTTTAAGGTTTCTTCAGCAGTTAGTCTGGCCAGGATATCTTCAATTACCTCTTGCTCCGGGTAAAATTCACCAATGTGGTGACCGATATACTCGTCGGCGTTGTAACCCAGCAGATCTAACTCTGCCTGATTAGCCCACAGGATGATGCCATTGCTATCTACGCAATGGAGACCAACGCAGCCATTTTCTAAAAAATCCAGCAGTTCTTGGTCAACCTGGGTAAATTCAGGTTCAAAACCTTGGTTTTCTAACTGAGGCTGCTGTAAATCCGCTAACTGTTGTTTTAGCTCCAGTTGGCTGATCAGTTGACGACTTAAGGCTTGTAATCCCGCTAACTGTTGTGGCTGAAGTTCCTTTGGCACTTGATCGATTACGGCAAGTGTTCCCAGAGGGTATCCCTCAGAGGTAATTAGGGGAACTCCAGCATAAAACCGAATATGAGGCTCAGCAGTAACTAAAGGATCAGTGGCAAACCGTTGATCAGCCAGGGTATCCTGAACTACCAATACCTCAGCTGACTCAATCCGATGGCCGGATAAAAAGGTATTTTGACTTATTGACGTTTCATCTAAGCCCAGATTAGACTGACACCATTGACAGTAACAGTCAATCAGGGTAATCAGAGCCATGGGCGTTTGGCAAATTTGTGCGGCTAATGCTGTGACATCATCAAACGCCTGTTGGAGCTCAGGGTCAGTAATTCTTTTATAAGAGTTTTGGGCTGCCAGCTTTGCTGGTTCATCAGCCTCTTCTCCTCCTGCCATCAAATAATCTCCAAACGGGTTATAATCAGCCCTAGTTATGATCAGCCCTAGGTTGGCTGTTGCTCAAGACGATAAGACTGATCACTGATCAGCTAGGATGAGCTTGACTTGAATTAGCTTGAGGTTAAGGATAGGTAGCATCAATGGATTAACGGCAGATGTTTGTGGGCTACTGAGAAATAGCCCTCCACAACGCCATCATTGCCCTTGTCAGAGAAAAAACTTCTGATTTAATTTAATATTATTTGAATATTATTTAGGTATACTATCTGAATTTAGAGCACCTGCTCCTAATTTTTAAAGTATTTTAAACAAATCGGAACATGGGGCTAAGGTTGGGTATTGATTAAATCCAACCAAAAAATATAAATAAACTATATTATAGCTGACTTTGTTACTAATCTTAACACTTCTTAGAATTCTCAGGCAATGACTCCCCTGCCCAAGATCACTGAAAAGCAAACGGTAGATAGTTTTTCAATCACCATCGCTCCCTTATCCCTATCAGAACTTTACGCCCTTGCTGAAGATCCGGCTAATGGAGCTGTGGTGATGATGAGTGGCACAGTCCGTAATCAGACTGATGGGAAACCAGTGGTAGCATTAGAGTATCAAGCTTATGAGCCCATGGCATTACGGGTATTTTCCTCAATTGCTGCCCAGATTCGTGCCTCATGGTCTGATGTGAATCGGGTGGTAATCCATCATCGCATCGGTCGCTTAAAAATTGGGGAAATTAGCGTTTTAGTCGCTGTTGGCTGTCCTCATCGTTCAGAAGCCTTTGCAGCTTGTAAGTATGCTATTGACACCTTGAAGCATAATGCTCCGATTTGGAAAAAAGAGCATTGGGATGATGGTTCTAGCAGTTGGGTCAGTATTGGGGCGTGTGAGCAATCATAATGAAGAATGAAGAATGAAGAATGAAGAATGTAGAATGTAGAATGAAGAATTATAGAATAGCTCCCTGTAGCACCAACTTTTTTACTTATCGTTTTAATCGTTTTAGTGATTGAGCGATCGCTTTTTCTAATTCCACTTTACTCAAGTAAAATTGTAGGGTGGGCATTGCTCTCGGAATATCATGATTGAACAGCTATCAATGATATGGGCAATGCCCACCAATACCCTAGGGTGGGCAAAGACTGATGTAAATTCCAGAATGTTTGGGAGTTGGAAACAGGCCTAAGGTATCCTGGTTGGTGGGCATTGCTCAGATGAATTCTGCCTGGGTTGGGGGTTGATTTCAAGCAATGCCCACCCTACAACTAAATTCTAAATTCTAAATTCTAAATTCTAAATTCTATCTACTTATCGTTTTAGTGATTGAGCGATCGCTTTTTCTAATTCCACTTTACTCAAGTAAAATTGTAGGGTGGGCATTGCTCTCGGAATATCATGATTGAACAGCTATCAATGATATGGGCAATGCCCACCAATACCCTAGGGTGGGCAAAGACTGATGTAAATTCCAGAATGTTTGGGAGTTGGAAACAGGCCTAAGGTATCCTGGTTGGTGGGCATTGCTCAGATGAATTCTGCCTGGGTTGGGGGTTGATTTCAAGCAATGCCCACCCTACAACTAAATTCTAAATTCTAAATTCTAAATTCTAAATTCTATCTACTTATCGTTTTAGTGATTGAGCGATCGCTTTTTCTAATTCCACTTTACTCAAGT
>NZ_JAAHFZ010000036.1:20195-26074 GCF_010672795.1 Moorena sp. SIO1G6 | reverse complement strand
GGGTTGATTTCAAGCAATGCCCACCCTACAACTAAATTCTAAATTCTAAATTCTAAATTCTAAATTCTATCTACTTATCGTTTTAGTGATTGAGCGATCGCTTTTTCTAATTCCACTTTACTCAAGTTGGTGAGGATGAACACCTCTTGAAAGCTTTTACCAGACCTAGCAATCACCTTGAATCCCCCACGAATTGGCACTGATACTTTTAACTGTAATTTAGGACAGTGACTTCTTGCCCGCCCAAGGACAGCAGGGGTAATGGTTTGAATACCTGGGTAATCGGTGAGTCGTTGGAGAACTGGAATGAGACCCTGAATGTGGGTAGAGTGATTCCAAACCAGTCTGCCGTCTTTGGGTTGGCTCATAATACTATGTAGCCTCCAAGGGAGCCATGGTTAAGCCAGCACGAGAAAGCTGTTGGTGGTAGAGTTCCGCTTGTTCCTGGGGACCGACCCAAACAATGGCTTGACCTTCGTTGTGAACTTGATGGGTGAGCTCCCAGGCGTGATCATTTGTCATCCCAGGGATATACTTGACCAGACAGTCGTGAACATGCTGAAACGTGTTAAAATCATCGTCTAACACAATTACCTTATATTTGGGATAAGGCTTTCGGGTAACTTGACCAGAGCGTTCAGGAGCTTTGACTGGTGCAGCAAATGTCGCTTTATAAGCTGCTGATATTACCATAGTCGCACATAGGTTACCAGAATAATTTACAAAAAATTATGATCTAACTCAAACCATTCCTTCCAGTTTACAAAAATTTAAACCCGCTGCATAGTGACGGTGAGAAACAAGGAAAATCAAAAATTGGACTAAGCCTTTAATCCCTAAGGGTTTCAACGACCTTGGCCATTGGCAATTTTTGATTTGCCCGTAAAGCCCAATTTGCCATAATGAAGCGAACTCAGGCTGCTGTTTGTGTAAGGGGGAAGTTGCTGAGGGGCTGTGTGCAATGGTTTGCCGACCCACTAATTAGCCCGCTCCCCATACATCAATGACAGGGGTTTCCACTTCTGACTTACCAACAAAAGATTCAATGAATGCTTTACCTCTAACCCGCCCTTCCAAAAAAGATCAGATTTTGGCTGTCGATGATTCCCCTGACAACTTGTTTCTACTGCAGACGCTTTTAGAAGAAGAGGGGTACGAGATGAGTTTGGCCGAGAATGGTCGGGTTGCCCTAGAGCAAATAGAGATATCTCCGCCGGAATTGGTGCTATTGGATGTGATGATGCCAGAAATGGATGGCTTTGAAGTAACCAAGCGCATCCGCTCCAATCCCAAGTTACCGTTTATACCAATTTTGTTGATCACCGCTTATGATCATCCCAGTGTGGTCAAAGGACTGGATATGGGGGCGGATGATTTTATTCGTAAACCAGTAGAAGTAGATGAATTGCTGGCCAGAGTGCGATCGCTTTTGCGCCTCAAACATAGTGTGGATGAACGGGACGAAATTGCTCGGCAACGAGAAGATTTTGTCTCTCGGCTTACCCATGACTTGCGCACCCCTTTAGTAGCAGCAGATCGCATCCTAAACCTGATGCAGCAGGGAGCTTTGGGAGAAATTTCACCCCCAGTCCTGGAAGCCATAGTCACCATGACTCGCAGTAACCACAATTTGCTGAGTATGGTGAATACCTTACTAGAAGTCTATCGCTATGAAGCCGGTCGGAAGTATTTGTCTTTCTCTGCCATTCCTGTGCAACAGGTTATTGAGGAAGTCATCCAAGAACTGTCTGCCCTAGCTCGTGATAAAAAACTGTCTTTGGACTATCAGACCCCGAAGCAGGTTAACTCGATAGTGATGAGCGATCGCTTAGAATTGCACCGATTGTTCACCAATTTGGTAGGAAATGCCATTAAATTCACTGACAATGGTTCTGTGACGGTTCGTCTGAGGAATAGTCCCAACACTAGTGAAGGGCATCAGTCGTGGGTGGTGATTGAGGTGGAAGATACTGGTTTTGGTATATCCCCAGAAGACCAAAAACAGTTGTTTGAACGGTTTCGCCAGGGTAGCCACAAACGCTCAGGTAGTGGTTTAGGACTATATCTTTCCAAACGAATTCTCGAAGCTCATCAAGGAACGATCAAAGTTAAGTCTGAGTTGGGTAAGGGGACTTTGTTTACTGTAACATTGCCGAATCATCCTTAAGAGCAAGGAGACTCCCGTTATACCCGAAGGGTTAGCGGGAGACGGGGCTTATAAAGTGCGGACGCAGGTTCCGCACACAGCCCCTCAGGAATTGTGTCCACTTGACATTTCACACGGAACAGCTTAAAATGTGAGCATGAATGAAAAAGCTTACCGTTACCGTTTTTACCCAACCCCTGAACAGGAGAATCTGTTGAGGAGAACTCTAGGTTGTGTAAGGCTTGTTTACAACAAAGCTTTAGACGCTAGGACGAAAGGATGGTATGAACACCAAAAACGGATCAGCTATAAAGAAACTTCCTCAATGTTGACAGAGTGGAAAAAACAGGATGACTTATTATTTTTAAATGAAGTCAGTTGTGTTCCACTTCAACAGGGATTAAGACACCTTCAAACTGCTTTTACGAACTTCTTTGCGGGTTGCACTAAATATCCAAACTTCAAGAAAAAGCGGAATGGTGGTAGTGCAGAATTCACCAAATCTGCATTTAAATGGAAGGATGGCCAGATCTATTTGGCTAAATGCAAAGAACCTTTGCCTATTCGGTGGAGTCGTCAGTTACCTGCAAACTGCAATCCAAGTACCGTTACAATTAGTTTAGATCCGTCCAATCGTTGGCATATCTCAATCAAGTTTCATGACCATAGAGACTTGAGTTTGCCCCCAACGGATAAACGAGTTGGCTTTGATCTAGGAATTACCAGTCTAATTACAACCAGTGACGGGGATAAAATTGCCAACCCCAAGCATTTCAAAAAGCTAAAGAAAAAACTGGCTAAATACCAAAAAGCTTTGTCGCGAAAACAGAAGGGATCTAACAATCGTAACAAAGCCAGGTTAAAGGTTGCCAGGGTACACGCAAAAATCAAAGACGCTAGAAGAGATTTTACTCACAAGCTAACTACTCAACTGGTCTCAGAAAACCAATTGATTGCGTTTGAGGACTTAGCTGTAAAAAACATGGTCAAAAATCACAAACTAGCTCAGGTAATCAGTGATGCAAATTGGGCAGAAATAATCCGTCAGGTCAAGTACAAGTCAGAGTGGTACAACCGTAAAGCTGTTTCTATTGACAGATGGTTTCCCAGTAGTAAGTTGTGTTCTGTATGCCTCAATCGCGTCGAATCTTTACCTCTAAGCATCCGAGAGTGGGATTGTCCATTGTGTAACACTCACCACGTTCGCGTAGCGTAGCCCTTCGGGCTAATCGCGATATTAACGCATCAATTAATATTTTGGCGGCAGGGCTTGCCGTGTCAGTCTGTGGAGCGACCATAAGACCTGAACAGAGTAAGTCTCGGAAGGCGGGTGCGAAAAACTCCCAAAAAGGGAGAAGGAAGCAGAAACCTAAGTCGTGAGTCTTAGGAATCCCCCGCTATAATCGCCAGATTTAGCGGCGGGAGGATGTCAAGTTGACGGTTAACTAGACTTGCCAGAAGTCTATTCTGATTTTGAGCTATTTTTGAGGAAAGTCGGCACTAATCAGGCAAAAGGTTATGTCTAACGAGATGGGATTGAGCGATCGCTATTTTGAATTAATCGATGACATTGTCAAAACTACCCTGAAGGGGAAGATCCGTTCTAAATCCCAGGTCTATCAGATGTTGGTCAAGGGGGTTACGGTTGGCACTGGGGAAATTTTTGAACGTTGCCTTGATCAGCGCTTCGATATGACTCAGGCAGAAATAGATAATCCTAAAAGTGAATTGAAGCAAGCCAAGGCAATTCGGAAACTCAGGGCGCTTAATACCATTCGTGGTGAATGGGAACAGTGGCAGGAAGAAAACCGAGTTTCTGAAACTATCACTAGCGCTATTCAATCCATTACTACTGCTGAACCGGCTGAGCGCTTTACGGCTTTATTGCGAGTGATTGACCCCAATCAACAACCACCGCTAACTTTACAACAACTGGCGAGCCTGGCTAAACCCCTAAAGCAACAGGCACAAGAAGCCTCTGAATCTGATACTGCTACAGACCTTGGACAACTGGCGGCTGGGATTACGGCGGGTTTGGCATCTTGGCAACGCTTGGAAGATTATCTGGTGAGTTGGATTTATGACCAAAGTCGAGGCTCACTGGGATTTGAAGGCACTCCGGAACAGCGTGGCCCTTGGGGGCTGTGGGGGAAAAAGGTCGATAGCCCGTTACCCCAGTCTTTATTTCAAACTCTAGCGCTAAATCAATCCTTCCATGAATGGGCAGATACTCAACCGAGTCTGGAACTAGAAGCTTGGGTGGAATTGGCTGTGATTCTCCAGTGCTTGCAGCGAGGACTGGTGAATTGGTTCGATAAAATGGTATATGACTCCAAGATGGGAGCAAAGTTATCGATTTCTACCTTTATCGTATTTGCTGTCATTTGGTCTAGGTTAGCTAATGTTTTGAACCAGACAGCAAGTAGTAGCAACGGCAATGCGATGCTCGGTACGAGCCGCTACGCGATCGCAAATGGCTGTTTTCAGGTCTGTCTGCAAATTCTGCGCACCTTTGCCCAACGGGACTACTTCCCCCTCTACGGTGGTGTGTTTGCTAACTTTAGCGGCAACTATCTCCAAGATGCCCTGAATTACCTGGATGAACCCCTGCGGCAAGTAGACCGAACTGAGGAGAAAGCCAGGATTCTAACCTTGTTGGGTTATTCCCTTTGGTCTCAAGGAGCCTATGACCGAGCCAATAACTTCCATCAGCAAGCCTTAGATATTGCCCGTGAGGCTGGGGATCAACTGTGTGAAATTGCTAATTTCAATCATCTCAGTCGGATTTGTGTCGAGGAAGAGAATTATGCTGATGCCATTAACTATAGTCAACGAGCATTAATACTCGCTCGTCAAGCTGGAGACCGGTTAGGGGAAGCTAATGCTTTAGTGAATTTCGGCTACAGTGAAGTGTTTCAAGCACAGGATAGCCAACAAGCAGAACTAGAGGTGTATGAAAGTGCCATTAACTATTTAGAACAAGGTCGATTATTGTTAGAACGATTGGGGGATTCCCCAGCAGGGAGTTATGGGGTTGGGCAAAGTAAAGCCTTGTGTTTCAGTAGTTTGGGAATTGCCCATGTGGTGGTCGAGCAGTATCAAAAAGCGATCGCATTTTTAGAACAAGGCTGGCAAGCCGCCCAATTTTCTGGGGATTTGTACTTACAAGGCGTGAATTTGGCCTACTTAGCCCAAGCTTGCTACAGCCAGCAAGATTGGCAAAAAGTGATTTACACCGCTAGTTTAGGAGCCTATCTATTAGAGCAAATTGGGTCTGAAGATTGGCGCAAACCAGCTGGGTTGTTAAGTATTTTGCAAGGACAAATGGGACAAGAAGGCTTCCAAACCCTTTTGGCACAGCAACGGTCAAAAATTATTGCTGTCATTGGCGTAGATGGCTATGACTATATTCCGGAATTGCTAGCCAAATACTTAGATTCTCTTTAAGCCTGTAGGGTGGGCAAAAACCGTTTCGTTCTTTTGAGTCTTCTAGATAATCTTACTTTGCCCACCCTACTAGTTGTAGTTGTAGGGTGGGCAAAAACCGTTTCGTTCTTTTGAGTCTTCTAGATAATCTTACTTTGCCCACCCTACTAGTTGTAGTTCTAGGGTGGGCAAAAACCGTTTCGTTCTTTTGAGTCTTCTAGATAATCTTACTTTGCCCACCCTACTAGTTGTAGTTGTAGGGTGGGCAAAAACCGTTTCGTTCTTTTGAGTCTTCTAGATAATCTTA
>NZ_JAAHFZ010000036.1:0-20185 GCF_010672795.1 Moorena sp. SIO1G6 | reverse complement strand
TAGGGTGGGCAAAAACCGTTTCGTTCTTTTGAGTCTTCTAGATAATCTTACTTTGCCCACCCTACTAGTTGTAGTTGTAGGGTGGGCAAAAACCGTTTCGTTCTTTTGAGTCTTCTAGATAATCTTACTTTGCCCACCCTAGTAGTTGTAGTTCTAGGGTGGGCAAAAACCGTTGCGTTCAAATTACTCTTATAGATAATCTTACTTTGCCCACCCTACTAGTTGTAGTTCTAGGGTGGGCAAAAACCGTTTCGTTCTTTTGAGTCTTCTAGATAATCTTACTTTGCCCACCCTACTAGTTGTAGTTCTAGGGTGGGCAAAAACCGTTTCGTTCTTTTGAGTCTTCTAGATAATCTTACTTTGCCCACCCTACTAGTTGTAGTTGTAGGGTGGGCAAAAACCGTTTCGTTCTTTTGAGTCTTCTAGATAATCTTACTTTGCCCACCCTACTAGTTGTAGTTGTAGGGTGGGCAAAAACCGTTTCGTTCTTTTGAGTCTTCTAGATAATCTTACTTTGCCCACCCTAGTAGTTGTAGTTGTAGGGTGGGCAAAAACCGTTGCGTTCAAATTACTCTTATAGATAATCTTACTTTGCCCACCCTACTTTAATCAGAGAACTTTGCCCACCCTACTTGAATTTGTATTTTTATAACTAGATTCCGGAATGGCTAGCCAAATACTTGGATTTTTAAGTAGGTGCACAAAATTAATGTCACATCATGAAACCGACCCTAACTAAGATCCTTCCCAGCTTTGGGAAACAGACAAGCCTAGCCTTGACAGCCCTAGCCTTAACTGCTGGCATCGTCTCTAATGTCCAGGCTCAGTCATTGCCCTCTGACTTCAAATTGCCCCAACAGTCACGTGGCTTCTTTGTTGATAGTACCAATAGCAGTCAACGGTTCTTTGAGGAAGGAATGTCTATGGGTGAAACAGAAATTAAAAATCTGCTCAACAACAAGCTTTCCTCAGCAGATTCTATCCTTGAAATTAGTGATGAAGTTGTCAATCGAGAAGACATCTTGGAACTAGAAAATCCTCAACAATTGCTCGATGATGGTGATAGCTGATAGCTGTTGGCGTGAGTGCGTAGGGTGCTTCGCGGTGAAATGTAACGCACCATCTATAGCTAGAAAGCGATCGCACTATTTGATTTTTACTTGGCTATATCGATAGCAATTCGTTAAAATTTCATAGAGTAATAAAACAGAGGTTGTTTCAGAGATGAACCTTGCTGAATATCTGACCAATCCCAACGTCCTTCAAAGACTACTCCAGTTACTACTAGGACTACTTACCTGTATTGTCGGACTTTTGATCAATCGCTTTGACCAGCAAAAAACTCTCTTTAGCAAAATTATAGTAATTGCTGTATGCGTAATAGTTTATGGATTCTTAGCTCATGAAGCAGAAAATTTAGTTTCTCAAAAATCAGCAGAACAGGATAACGACTGGTTCCAACAAGTCTACTGGATTTTAGGTATTGGTTACTTATTTGCCCTACCGACAATTGGGTATTTGTTAAAAACTACAATATCTAGAAAAATTCCAAAGGCAAATTTACAGCGATGGCGGAAGGACTTGCTGGGAGCAATGGCAGCTGAGGTTAACATACGCCTTGATGACTCCCTGCACAATCACCACTTGATTAAGTTGGTAATGGAAGACCAAAGGGAGCAAGTGGGTCGCCCAGAAAAAATTACCGTTAATCCTAGCAATTCTCCTCCATTGTGGAAACCGTGGCGCAAGTTTCGTCGAGTAACTACGGAGTCTGAAGCAGGTCAAAAGGTTATTGAGGTATTTAACCAACAGGATATTGCCGGAAAACTGTTGATTCTTGGTGCGCCTGGTTCTGGAAAAACGACCATGCTGTTGGATTTGGCGAAAGATTTAATTACACGTGCTCAGCAGCAGCCAGACCAACCTATTCCAATTATAGCTGAACTTTCTGATTGGAAAGATAATAAGCAGCCCATTGCTGAATGGTTAGCAGCTAATTTAAAGTTTCGTTATAATCTCCCCGAAGCCATTACTCAAGAGTGGATTACCACCGGTAAGTTGTTACCTCTTCTGGATGGTTTGGATGAGTTGGGCTTAGAGCGGCAGAAGTTATGTGTTCAGCAATTAAATCAGTTTCTCAAAGATGTTCCTCAAATTGTGGTCTGCTGTCGTGAAGAAGAGTACGAAGCCGGTGAGCAAATTCTGGAGATGCGGGGAGCAGTCTGTCTGCAACCTTTGACCAATGAGCAGATTGAAGATTATTTAAAGGGGTTCAAGGATCGCCCCTGGGAAGGAATTCAGCAAGATTCAGATGGGTTGCTAGAGTTAGCAAGAATGCCCTTACTATTACATTTGATTCCCGTTGCTTATCCCGATGGCTTGAAGCGAGTAGGAAGACATGTTCTAGGGATACATTTTAAGGATCCTAAGGCTAAGGAAGACTATCAGAACGAATGCCGTCAAAAGTTATTTGAGGCTTACATTGACCGTAAACTAGAGGAAAACCATGACCGTCGAGGTTATTCGGAAGAGGAGACCAGGCGCTGGTTAGGCTGGCTTGCTAAACAATTGAAGGATCAAAAACAAACCGAGTTTTTGATTGAGAAAATGCAGCCTGATATGTTGAATAGTTCCATAGAAAATAGGTTGTATAAGCTGATTTTAGTAATAATTTTAGTAATAATTTTTGGGATAATTATTGGGCTGGCTTATGGGCTGCTTTTTGGGATAATTATGGGGCTGGCTTATGGGCGGCTTTTTGGGCTGCGTAATGATAAAATAAAGCTTTACGAAACTATTATATTTTCATGGGAAGAAATAAAAAAAATAATTAAATTGATGACTGAACATACTGAAAGTCTGATTAAATTATTTATATTTTCAGGGCTATCTTTTTGGCTTATTTTGCTGATTTACGGGCGGATTGAAGTGCTGAATGAAGTGCTGATTATTTTGCTGATTATTTTGCTGATTTTGGTGTTGCTTGGAAGCCTTTTACAGCTGAGAGAAGAAGAAGTAAAAACCAGAAATAAACCAAATCAGGGGATTAAAGAATCTGCTAAAAATACCGTTATTATTAGTATAATTATTTTTACTCTAACTTTATTGTCGCTTGTATTACTTACTTTAGTTTCGCCACAGAATATTGAACCAGTCAGCATGTTAATTTGTGCTTCTGGGCTAGCAATGTTATTTGGCTTTTTACTTGCTGGCATACCAGTCATTCAGCATTTCGTCCTCCGCCTGATTCTCTGGCGCAGTGGTTCAATCCCCTGGGATTACGCCCATTTCCTGAGCTATGCCACAGAACGCCGCCTGATCAAGCAAGTGGGTGGACGCTATCGATTCATCCACGATTTGCTGCGAGAGCACTTTGCCACAACCTAGTGTGGAGAGTGTGGGAGCATGTCACCTTGTCTTGATGCAGTCGCTCATGGGGGAAACCACGGCAATAGCGAGTGGGGGGAACCCCCAAGACCGCGCTGCCTCCCCAAGACCGCGCTGCCTCCCCAAGACCGCGCTGCATCGCTTGTAATTAAGTATATCGATCGCCCCGATCTCACCAAACTTTCCACACTTCCCACACTCCCTATTCTTCTTGATCCATTGGCAGACTTTTATGGAATCCCCCCAAGTGCGATCGCTCTTGTAGGGTGCTTCGCGGTGAAATGTAACGCACCATCTATATCTAGAAAGCGATCGCACTCCCCCCACTTACCACAATCTCCACACTTTCCTGTTTTATCAAACTGCGTAGAATATTTAATTGTTCCTTGGTTGTATAGACGCCAATTCGTTAAACTATCATAAAATCATCAAACAGTGCTCGCTTTAGACAGGGTGCATCTGACTATCTTGATGCAATAGCGAGTGGGGTAAACGACGGCAATAGCGAGTGGGGTAAACCCCCAATACCGCGCTCCATCGCCTTCGTTATAGATTTACAACTTTGAGATGCATCCCTTCAGACATGAACCTTGCTGAACTTCTGACCAATCCCAACGTCCTTAAACTACTACTATTGGTATTACTAGGAATATTTACCTGTATTGTCGGACTTTTGATCAATCGCTTTGAGGAGCAAAACACTCGCCTTCGCAAAATTATAGTAATTGCTCTATGCACAATCTATGGAGTCTTAGGTGCTGTAGGAGGACATTTAGTTTTTAAACCATCAGCAGAACAGAATCCCCAGTGGTTCCAACAAGTCTACTGGATTTTAGGTATTGGTTACTTATTTGCCCTACCGACAATTGGGTATTTGTTAAAAACTACAATATCTAGAAAAATTCCAAAGGCAAATTTACAGCGATGGCGGAAGGACTTGCTGGGAGCAATGGCAGCTGAGGTTAACATACGCCTTGATGACTCCCTGCACAATGACAACTTGATTAAGTTGGTAATGGCAGACCAAAGGGAGCAAGTGGGTCGCCCAGAGAAAATTACTGTCAATCCTAGCAATTCTCGTTCATTGTGGGAAGGGTTGCTCAAGTTCTTTCGAGTAACTAAGGAGTCTGAAGCAGGTCAAAAGGTTATTGAGGTATTTAACCAAGATGATATTGCTGGAAAACTGTTGATTCTCGGTGCGCCTGGTTCCGGAAAAACCACCATGCTGTTGGATTTGGCGAAAGATTTAATTACACGTGCTCAGCAGCAGCCAGACCAACCTATTCCAATTATAGCTGAACTTTCTGATTGGAAAGATAATAAGCAGCCGATTGATCAATGGTTAGCAGCTCATTTAAAGTTTCGTTATAATCTCCCCGAAGCCATTACTCAGGAGTGGATTAATACCGGTCAGTTGTTACCTCTTCTGGATGGTTTGGATGAGTTGGGTTTAGAGCGGCAGAAGTTATGTGTTCAGCAATTAAATCAGTTTGTCAAACACGTTCCTCAAATTGTGGTTTGCTGTCGTAAAGAAGAGTACGAAGCCGATAAGCAAATTCAGGATATGCGGGGAGCAGTCTGTTTGCAACCTTTGAGCGATGAGCAGATTGAAGCTTATTTAGAAGCTTATTTAAACGGGTTCAAGGGTCGCCTCTGGCCAGGAATTAAGCAAGATTCAGAGGGATTGCTAGAGTTAGCTAGAATGCCCTTATTCTTACATTTAATTTGCCGTACTTATCCCGATGGCTTGAAGCGAGTAGGAAGACATTTTCTAGGGATAAATTTTAAGGATCCTAAGGCAAAGGAAGACTATCAGAACGAATGCCGTCAAAAGTTATTTGAGGCTTACATTGACCGTAAACTAGAGGAAAACCATGACCGTCGAGGTTATTCGGAAGAGGAAACAAGGCGCTGGTTAGGCTGGCTTGCTAAACAATTGAAGGAGCGAAAACAAACCGAGTTTTTAATTGAGAAAATGCAGCCTGATATGTTGAATAGTTCCATAGAAAATAGGTTGTATAAGCTGATTTTAGTAATAATTTTAGTAATAATTTTTGGGATAATTATTGGGATAATTGGTGTGCTGGCTTATGGGCTGCTTTTTGGGATAATTTTTGGGATAATTATGGGGCTGGCTTATGGGCGGCTTTTTGGGCTGCGTAATGATAAAATAAAGCTTTACGAAACTATTATATTTTCATGGGAAGAAATAAAAAAAATAATTAAATTGATGACTGAACATACTGAAAGTCTGATTAAATTATTTATATTTTCAGGGCTATCTTTTTGGCTTATTTTGCTGATTTACGGGCGGATTGAAGTGCTGAATGAAGTGCTGATTATTTTGCTGATTATTTTGCTGATTTTGGTGTTGCTTGGAAGCCTTTTACAGCTGAGAGAAGAAGAAGTAAAAACCAGAAATAAACCAAATCAGGGGATTAAAGAATCTGCTAAAAATACCGTTATTATTAGTATAATTATTTTTACTGTAACTTTATTGTCGCTTGTATTACTTACTTTAGTTTCGCCACAGAATATTGAACCAGTCAGCATGTTAATTTGTGCTTCTGGGATGGCAATGTTATTTGGCTTTTTAGTTGCTGGCATACCAGTCATTCAGCACTTCGTCCTCCGCCTGATTCTCTGGCGCAGTGGTTCAATCCCCTGGGATTACGCCCATTTCCTGAGCTATGCCACAGAACGCCGCTTGATCAAGCAAGTGGGTGGACGCTATCGATTCATCCACGATTTGCTGCGGGAGCACTTTGCGACAACCTAGTGTGGGGGTTAATAATGGAATGATTTTAAAAGTTTTGTGGAACTGGCATCTTGCCTAGAACGGGCATCTTGGGTAGAACTGGCATCTTGGGTAGAACTGGCATCTTGGGTAGAACTGGCATCTTGGGTAGAACTGGCATCTTGGGTAGAACTGGCATCTTGCCAGTTTCCTCCTTATTTTCGAGCGTTGCTCGTGGAATGGAATGATTTTAAGAGTTTTCTGGAACTGGCATCTTGGTAGAACTGGCATCTTGGTAGAACTGGCATCTTGCGTAGAACTGGCATCTTGCCAGTTTCAATATATTTTCGAGCGGGCATCCTGCCCACTTTACTTTTATTCATTCGTTAATTGAGCAACGCCTATTTTCGAGCGGGCATCCTGCCCACTCTACTCCTATTCATTCCTTAACTACCTATTCTTGTTGATCCATTGGCAGGAATGTCTAGGACGACCATTCCCCGGTAGAATCCGGTAGATACTAGCAAAAGCTGTAAGTGTATCCATCTTTTCGATGAACTGCCGATAGGTCTTGAGGCTTGCAACTCTTGTAACCCTTGATCCCTAACGGGGTAAATCCAAAGCTTCCTTTACTTCTAGGAGTTACTTTGCCTATCCCTAACTTCTGATGTTTGGCTATATCTCCAGTAGTCCAGCCTTTGTTCGCGCAGCGTGGCCTACGGCCAATCGGTCTTAATGGATTGTGTGGGCGACCGATGAAGGCGCTCAAAGGAGAGGAAAGGCTAGAACCCTTTCCCAAAAAGACCAGGGTACAGGTCAAGTTCCCACCCAAAGGGGTATAACGAGATGGAATTTATGGCAATAAATGCTAAGAATATCCCGAATCGTTCTATCTCACAGCTAGAGGGTAATGCGTAACCAGATGGTGAATACCGTACAACCTATGGGCGTTAGGGAAAGAGTGACAAGGTTGACGATAAGAAATCGTTGTAAGCGTCGTAACTATTGATGTTTCTGATAAAGCGGTAATGGAAACAGAAGCTCCTGGGTTAATCTGGTACATGACAGATAACCAATAAGTACCCCACGGACTCGGCGTAGAGACGGCAACCTTCAACTCGCAACTTCTTTGTGCGTAACCGGGTAAGCCGAGATTGAGTCCTAAATCTAGGTCGATTGATTTAGGTAGCCAAATCGTAAGAAGAGGTATAACTCTCAGTCCGGTAGAAGTCTGAACCAAGCCAAAGCCAACAGACGAAAGTCAACGGGAAAACCCCAAGGGTATAACCGGTTGGATAGAGGGAAATCCCTCACTTGAAAAAGTGCTGAATTTCAGAGCTAATTCCAAGCGAAGGAACAAAAACGTTATTACTCCTATATTGTAATGGAAAAGATGGAATCGTCTCCTAAAAGGGACGGTATCGTAACAAAACAAACAACCGACTGGCACTCCATAAAATGGACAAAAGCCTATAAGGAAGTCAGGAAACTAAGACGTAGAATATTCCGAGCGACTCGCGCAGGCGACTGGAAAAAGGTAAACAAACTACAGAGATTAATGCTCCGTAGTTACTCCAATGTACTCATATCCGTAAGACAAGCTTCACAACTCAACAAAGGTAAAAACACCCCTGGAGTGGATAATATAGCTAAATTAACCCCACACTCTAGAGGAGAGTTGGTCGATACTCTTATGAGTGACGAAGTTTGGAAGCCCAAACCTACCAGAAGAGTATATATTCCTAAATCCAATGGAAAAAGAAGACCCCTAGGAATACCTAGCATGAGAGACAGATGTACACAAAACATCGTCAAAAATGCACTAGAGCCTCAATGGGAAGCAATGTTTGAATCCACCTCATATGGATTTAGACCAGGACGAAGTACCCATGACGCAAGACAAAGGATATTCGACAATATCAAGGGTGAAAAGAATAGAAAATGGTGGGTACTAGATGCAGACATCTCTGGATGTTTCGACAATATTGCCCACAAACCACTGATGGAAAACCTCAAACAATTTCCAGCCAAGAAAAAAGTGGAAGAATGGTTAAAAGCAGGATACATAGATAACAAAACATTCTATGAAACTGAATCCGGAACACCACAAGGAGGGATAATAAGCCCTCTATTGGCCAATATCGCATTACACGGTATGGAAGAGGAATTAGGAATAGTGTACAAATGGAGGAAGGATATCAGGAAAGAAGCGGGAGGATATTGGAATAATACGACCAAAAGGACATTCATCCGCTTTGCCGATGACTTTGTGGTCTTAACCGAAAGCAAAGAAGATGCGGAAGAAGCTAAGGCAATCATAAAAAAATGGTTGACCAAAAAAGGATTAACCCTCTCGGAAGAAAAGACCAAGATACGAAACCTGAAAGAAGGATTCGACTTCCTCGGATGGAATTTCAGAAAATATCCAACCTCTGCTCGAAAATCTGGGATGGTAACACTAATCAAACCTTCCAAGAAGAACATACAAAAATTCCGCAATGAAATAAAAGAAACCTTTCAAAAACTGAAAGGGGGGTCTGCCAAAACCGTGGTAGGAAAACTAAACTCAAAAATCAGAGGATGGGGAAACTACCACAGTGGTGTAGCAGCAAAAGAAACATTCGGAAAAATGGATGGCTACATACATTGGAAATGTTTGAGATGGGCAAAACGGAAACATCATAAGAAATCAGGAAAATGGATAAGCCAAAAATACTTTGGCAAGCTATGTCCTGGAAGAAATGATAATTGGGTATTCGGTGAAAAATCCCTAGATAATGCATATATGCAGAAATTATCCTGGATTCCTATTCAAAGACACACTCTAGTGCAACATAAAAACAGCCCAGATGACCCAAAGATGAAACAATACTGGGAAAAAAGAAAAGTGAAACAGAGTGAGAAGACAATCAAGAGTAGGTTATCTTCAGGTAGGGACAAAATAGCAAAAAGACAGGAATACACCTGCCCTTTTTGTAACCAACCCTTAGGAATGGAAAATATACATCTCCATCATATAACACCGAAGCACCTTGGAGGACAAGACAAACTAGGTAATCTAGTCTATGTCCACGAAGAATGCCATAAATCCATACACGCCTTGGGTGCTACTAATCCTGACATACAGAAAAAACTGAAAGACAGGATTAAAAACCCCTCCCAAACTAGTACAAAAACCAAAAGGAACAAAACTAAGAAGAAGGAGAAATAAGTAGCAATGAAAAGTGAGTTAATTGGAATTGGTCGCGCCGTGTACTTGGAGACTTGTTCGCACGGTGCCAAGGGGACGAAGCGAGAGTAATCTTGCCGATTTACCCAATCTAATGGGATAGCCGTACTTGTTAAGCGCTGCTTTTTGCCTACCTCCTTGACCCTTACAAGTAACTAGCAGTGGCTGATTTGTCCTTAACTGCAAAGCTTCAATATCTCCGACACAAGCGGCATCAATCCAATGCTCCTTAGGAAATCCCAGCTTAGTCCGGTTGTATTTAGTTTGCGCACCCGTCCCAGTGACTACAGGCTTGATTTTTTGGAGTACTTTGACTAATTTGTTGCGAGTCGTATTTACTGCTGCTGCATCTTTTAATGGCTGTTTGGCCTTAGATTTTATCTTTTGAAGTAAACTCGGTTTCTTTTTTAGAAATTCCTCTATGGGCTTATTCCCTTTTCGTTGATTACATTTTTCACAAGCTAGACAAAGGTTGCTAACTCGATTACTCCCACCAAATGACTTTGGTGAAATATGCTCTATCTGTAAGGGGACATTTTGCTGGCCACAGTAAGTGCATTCCCTTCCCCATTTCTCTAGCAAGTACTCTCTAACCTCATATCCAGCTAGTTCACCTTGCTGATACTCAACACCATTGATTTCAGGGTTCTGCATTTTTTGGGTGTCAAACTTAACTTTTTCGACCCAAATTTCATTGACCGGGCAAAACTTTATTAATCGTTTTACCCAGGTCCCAATAGTCAAAATCCTGTGATCTAAGCTAGGAGTAAGCCAGCCAGGTGGACGTCTACGGTTAAGGAATCTGGGTTTTCTGTAGCGGGTGTTGCGATTACGCCTTCCGCGTCTTACAGCTTTTCTAGACTCTAGTTTTTTCTTGATTAATCCTCCTCTGTGCTCTAATTCCATTCCCCAGAGGATCTGATTGTTTTGGACTAAAGCGAATCCAGTTACCTTACTACCAGGGTCAATCTTAATTTGACACGGTGAGATGGTTGGATTATTGATTGCAGTTTTTAAAATAATGGTAAAAGGGTACATTCTAAAAACAGCCGCCTTGCCTTTATCTAATAATCGGCGAGCTTTCTTTGGGGATATCGGGTTTAGTGGTTGCTTGTTTGTGTCTATTACAAATACATAATTTTGCATCGTTAAATGCCTCAAAATCGGTGATGTGTTCCAAGTGCTTCGCACACGCTTGCGCGAACGATAATGTTGTAATGACTTGTTGAGCTAACTACACGTTTGCCTTCGTCTTAATAGCTAGCGATAGAGCCGGGAGCTGGAGGTCACCCCCGGGTATCATGATCAAAACAACGTAGGAAGTAAATCCTCAATCTGCATCCTAGTTGGCAATTCCAGAAATTACCGGGAATTACCAAGGCTTAGACTAGGAGACTGATATCCAAAAAAATTAGGAACTTAGCATCAGGCATGAGCCGCTTCAGAGCCTGCACATAGCTTTTGGCATCACAAAGTTTGTCAAACCGAGCGAAAACCACTGGTGGCATGGGTGGCAATAGCCTCACCAGTACCCATGGGTATAGGCTTCGACCATAGTACATAATGAGTGTATCTCCTTTAAGTGGGAGCCAGAGCCAGCCTTCGCCCAAGGAAGATCGTTAGGCTGGCTCTTACCGTTTATTTTAAAGTGGACTATTTTATTGTAGCACAAAAAATATTAGATTATAGCATATTTTGAAAAGTTTTGTAAAAAATTTTTGAGGGAATCGGGAATCGGGAATCGGGAATCGGGAGTCGGGAATCGGGAATCGGGAATCGGGAATCGGGAATCGGGAATCGGGAGTCGGGAGTCGGGAGTCGGGAATCGGGAATCGGGAGTCGGGAGTCGTCAGAACAGGAGAGAATTCCAAGCAAAATTCCCTCTGAACAAAGGATAAAATTCCACGCAAAAGTCCCCCTTACTAAGGGGGATTTAGGGGGATCAAAATCGGCGATTAAATTTATGATCCTGTTTGCATCAATGCAAAAGTCCCCCTTACTAAGGGGGATTTAGGGGGATCAAAATCGGCGATTAAATTTATGATCCTGTTTGCATCAATGCAAAAGTCCCCCTTACTAAGGGGGATTTAGGGGGATCAAAATCCGTGATTAAATTTATAATCCTGTTTACATCAATTTCTCTGCCTTAGAGACCAGAAGTTTGCGAAAACTGAGGGAAAGTCTAGCAGTCAGCCCTTTGGGTGGTGCGTTACGGGACGGATTGTGCTAACACTGGCTACCGAGAAAATCAGGGATCCCTCGTCCCTAACGCACCCTACGGAACTTACGAATTAGCTAATAGAGGACTTAGTAATCGCCATCCCATCATGGGGGTTAAATAAATGAATCTTCTCTGGGTCTATGGACAGCCAAATTTCGTCACCTATTCTGACAATTTTATCTGGTGGCACTCTGACCTGAAGAGGGCTAGAGTCTTCAGGGATACTCACGGATAGATAAGTCTCGTTACCTAAGGCTTCCACTAGATCAACGGTCACCATCAAGTTTTTGGGAGCAGGAGCACTGATACTCATATGTTCAGGACGAACTCCTAAGGTTAAGGATTGACCATCATACTGGTGCAGTATCGGTTCCCAAACTTCTGGAAGAGTCAGGCGGAAATCAGAATTACACACTACCCGAGGGGCTTTCACCTGAACCGGGATAAAATTCATCGGTGGTGAACCAATGAATTCCGCCACAAACCGGTTAGCAGGTTGATTATATATTTCTAGAGGGGCAGCAATCTGTTGGATGCGACCGTCTTTCATCACCGCGATCCGATCCCCCATAGTCATGGCTTCGGTTTGGTCGTGGGTGACGTAGATCGTAGTTGTACCCAACTGCCGCTGTAGTTTCACAATTTGGCTGCGAGTCTCTGCCCGGAGTTTAGCATCCAAATTAGATAGGGGTTCATCCATTAAAAACACCTGGGGATTACGGGAAATTGCCCGTCCCAGAGCAATCCGTTGTTTTTGTCCCCCAGACAGCTGCTTTGGCAATCGATTCAGCAAGTGTTCTACTTGTAGCAACTTAGCTACTTTGCGAACCTGCTGATCAATCTTTTTCTCTCGTTCGGAGAGGTATCGCAGTTCCCGAGGAAGCGATCGCGTCATTGTGGTTAACACATTTTCCAGATTCGAGCGAACTTCCCCATTCAACATGCCTGTAGCCACAAGCCCTTGCTTGATTTGCGGTGGCATATTCTTTCCCCAATGCACACTCTTAGAGTTCCCATTAGAGTCTTCTGCCGTGTTGAATTGCCCATAGCCAGTTCGTCTGAGTCCAAACGCAATGTTTTCATAGACACTCAGATGGGGATAGAGGGCATAATTTTGAAACACCATGGCGATGTCTCGTTCTTTGGGTGGTAAGTCATTAACTTGTCTGTTCCCCACCCAGATTTTGCCCGCAGTCAATTCCTCTAGTCCAGCAATAATCCGCAATAGAGTACTTTTGCCACAGCCTGAAGGACCAACCAGCACCATAAACTCGCCATCGTTGACTTCCAGATTTATGCGCCGCAAGATATTAAGGGTTTTAGGTGTCTGTCCAGACTTTTCTGCTTCAAGGCTTGGTGACTCTTCGTTGTTTGTCACCTTAGGTTCCGTTGTTACTGGTGCAACAACAGTATCCCCTTTCCGGGCGGGAACACTTTTATAAACGTTTTCCAGAATAACCTGTGCCACGTTGGTCAATATCCAATTACGCTTAATTTTTTCTTTACTGTGATCGTTTCCAACTCTGATGCCGCAATTTTTCCATACTTAGGGTTACCACCCCTAACGTTACCAGAAACAATCCGATAATTTCCTGTAACCGTAAACCTTGTTGAATAATCCCCACGGCTAAGACGGTAGTTAACACTGGTGCTGTTGACCCGATAATCGAAGCTGGACGCCCACCAATGAGCCTGATGGCAAGGTTTTGCACCAGATAGCTCACTAACGTTATCACCCCCAACCCCAGACAGCTTAGGTATACAGCCATTCTGTGGGTGGGTTCAACAAAAAAACGCCAGGATTGATCTAGGGGAAATGATAAGCTCAGGCTAGAAAATACCAAAATTAATGTAAAATTAATAAAGCTATAAGGAATAGGGTTGAGCTTTCTAGCACTGACTTGGGTCAAGATAATGTAAACAGCGAAGGTCAAACCCGCACCAGCTGCAGCTAGAACTCCCAATTCAGAAGAGGGCTGCTTAGCTGCAAGACTAGGTAGGGAAATAAGCAACGCTCCACCCACAACACCAACCATGACTAGACCACGAACTAGATGTGGGCTAAATAGATCCCAGGGAAATAGATGTGTACGATTACCAAACAGCAATCCTGTCAAGATTACCGTCACAATCGGATATATAAAAAAAATCGTGATTGCTACCCCTGGTTGAATAAGACCTAATGATAGGTATAATAGCACTTGGGATAAAAATAAAAAGAAGCTACTCGCCACGATCTGGCTAAATAAAGGCAAGTCTCCCGAGTGAGCACAATGCCTAATATCTCGCCATACCGATGGGTAGAGTAACCTAGCCACAAATGCCATTAGCGGTACTACCACCAGCATCTTTAGCCACAGAACCAGTAGGGAGTTGCCAAAACCAGGAGCCGCAAGGCCTCCGACTTGAACATTCTGTAGACCAAAGAGCCAAGATTGATTAAAGATTACATATATGATTATATTCTGAAACGACAAAATTAGGCAAGACAGTAAGGCCAAAAGCACCCCAATGGAGATTTTATTTGGGATTTTCACACGACTTTTATGCGATCGCGTCAGCTGGTGTGGGATAGCTTGATCAGCAGCACTCCTCTGTTTTGGGGATACCATAAGTTTTTTGGTGTTGGCAGAGATAGCAATATAAGCAATAAGCATCTTTGATGCTGTATGCTAAAGAGTCGCTCAAAATGAATTGATCATAAACCCATGAATACCACAATCAAGTCTGCCAGTGATTCCAACCAAGGTGTAGAATCGGTAAACACTCCTGATTCCTCTGGCACTGGGCTAACGCGGACGCAATATCAACAAAAAATGCAGCGACGCAAAGAGATACAGGAACAACGCCTAGCTAAAGCCTCCAAACAAAAAGGGCTGATTGTGGTTAATACCGGCAATGGCAAAGGTAAGACCACCGCTGGCTTAGGCATGGTCTTGCGTACCCTTGGTCATGGCTACCGAGTTGTGATTGTACAATTTATTAAGGGTGCTTGGGAACCAGCAGAAAAAGCTGCCTTAGAGCACTGGACAGTAGCCACGGATAACAATCCCCCTCAATTAGAGTTCCATGCCATGGGCGAAGGCTTTACCTGGGAGACTCAAGATCGAGAGCGAGACATCGAAAAAGCCCAATCCGCCTGGGATGCCGCCTTAGGGTTTATCCGTAACCCTGACATTAAGCTAGTGCTATTGGATGAGATTAACATAGCCTTGAAACTCAACTATCTAACCATTGAGCAGGTTTTGGCTGGACTAGACGAAAAACCGGCTGATTCCCATGTCATCTTAACCGGTAGGGGAGCACCAGCCGCCCTAATTGAACGAGCTGACTTAGTCACAGAGATGACCTTAGTCAAGCATCCTTTAAAAGAACAGGGGATTAAGGCGCAACCTGGTATCGAGTTTTAATAGTGAGTTTTACTATTAAGTTTTTATTAAGTTTTAATTCTGTTAACCAGGGGAGTAGGGGAGAAATTTTTGAACTATTTCTCAACACTCCACAATCCCCAAGTTTTCTGCTTAATGCTTTGCGATAGTTGTCACACCAATAGCGTGGGTGGTCACAAAAAATTATGGCGTTTTCTGCAAATCAGGTCGCTCTTCTGGTATAATAGCTTTCTCCACTGGACAGACTTCGACACAAATGCCACAGTCAATGCAGCTAGAAAAGTCAATCCAGTACCAGTCACTCCCGAGGGCATTTTTCCCTGGTCCTGGATGAATGCACGCCACTGGGCAACATTCAACGCAATCAGCAATTCCTTGGCAAGTATCGGTAACAATCGTGTGTGGCACAGTGTTTTCTTTAAGCGCTAGTTGGTCGGATGTGGATCTTTCTTAATTCTATAGTTAGCTAAGTTCCCCCTAGCCAACTCCAACCAATTACTTCCAATTATTGAATTACCAGTGGCAGTTCATGCTGCGTGTCTAGACATCACGACCCCTATCAGTTCGGTTATCTCACTTTGGAGTATCTATCTATTTCCTGATTATTGGGTGATTATTTTAATGGAGGATGTACCTGAGGCTTAATCTCCTAAGCCCCACCAAGGTCCTGTCGTCCCACCAATGTAATCTACTGACTCTGTCCCTATGATATTGCTATTTTTTCGTCAAAGCAAACAATTGTTGAACCTTTTCACCTTTACCGGGGTCTAAATATGTAATACAATGGAGCTATGTTGAAATCATAATGACTTCGAATTAATCTGATTTAACCATTACTAAAGGGGATTAACCTAAAGACCTCAAACCACCTGCGGGAGGCTGGTTGCTGCCAGGTTAGTAGGAAACTACTACAGGAGTAAGGCTCGATCAGCCAAACCTCCGGACGCTGTGTAAGACCAATCTGTAAATACCTTATATATTATATATAAGTATATATCAAGTATAGATACTTATATAGCTACAGGGGGGCAGCGGCAGATGAAACTGGAATCCATCAACCCCACATCTTCGATTGGGTGGCGGGTACAACACCCACGCTTCAAGAGTAATGAGCTTTAGAGCCTGGTCAACTTGTAGGAGTACCTAAGCTGGGGAAAGCCCCAGACAAAACCTAGAAAAACTTGACTTAGTATAGAGCGTCAATGTTACCCTTAAATCTCTTTCTAACGAAGGAGGTAGGTGGTTAATACCTCTTGTAATAAATGTAAGGCAATCCATGGCGCAATAATCTCAAGGGAAAGAGATTGTAGTTACTTGATGGAGTAAACATCCGCAACAGAATCTACTATACTGCTTGTTTTTGGAGTCACCACTCACCCATGCCCACTTCTAAAACCAAAACCAAAACTACCAAGCCGACCAAGCCGACCAAGCCTACCTTCTCAGCAGATATGGTTCGTACCTATCTTCATGAGATCGGTCGCGTACCTCTGCTGACCCATGAGCAAGAAATTGTTTATGGTAAGCAAGTGCAGCAAATGATGGCACTCTTAGGGGAAAAAGCCACCTTGGCACAGGAGCTAGAGCGCGAACCGACAACTGAAGAGTGGGCTTCGTACGTTAATAAGAGCGAAGCAGAACTGAAAAAAGCCATAGACCAAGGTACTCGTGCCAAGCGCAAGATGATTGAAGCGAATCTGCGCCTAGTAGTAGCGATCGCTAAGAAATATCAAAAGCGCAACATGGAATTCTTGGACTTGATCCAGGAAGGTACCTTGGGCTTAGAGCGAGGGGTTGAGAAATTTGACCCAACCAGGGGCTACAAGTTTTCCACCTACGCCTATTGGTGGATTCGGCAAGCGATTACCCGTGCGATCGCTCAGCAAGCTCGTGCAATTCGGCTGCCTATCCACATTACCGAAAAGCTCAACAAAATTAAGAAAGTACAACGGGAACTATCCCAGACCCTAGGTCGCAATGCTACTCCCACCGAGATTGCTAAAGAGTTGGATTTAGAACCAGCTCAGATTAGGGAATATTTGAGCATTGCTCGTCAGCCCATCTCTCTTGACGTTCGGGTCGGAGATAACCAAGACACAGAGCTGTCTGAGCTGCTAGAAGATGATGGTCTAACACCGGTTAACTACACCACTCAGGAGTCCTTGCGGCAAGACCTAAATCTGCTGTTAGCAGAACTTACCCCCCAACAGCGGGAAGTGCTAGCGCTACGCTTTGGGTTAGAGGATGGCAAAGAGCTGTCTCTGGCTAAAGTTGGTAAGCGACTTAACCTCAGTCGTGAACGGGTACGCCAGTTAGAACATCAAGCCTTAGCACAGCTACGGCGTCGCCATGCTAATTTCCGGGAGTACATCGCTAGCTAGCTAATGGTTGACTGTCTTCCAAGCATGAGTGGTAGCCAGAAACGGTTACCACTTATTTTTTTGTAAAGAAATGTAAAAAACACCGAAATCTCTGTTCTGACCTTTGGAGTATTTCTATAGTCAGAGCAAAATTGACATCACTGTATAAGTTCACCGATAAGTTCACAAAATTTTCACATCAAAACGGGAGAGTGAGGAGGTAAAAAAACCTGGGAGAGCCATTTAAGAAGCAATTTCTACCTCAACCTGGACGAAAAATTATTCCAAGGGTTGAATAAAAGATGAGTCTGGACTCACCTATTTCAGCAAAAGGTCACCCAGCTATTGCTTGAGCAAGGGTCAACCAATAGCTGGGTGAAAGCTGATAGTCAAGCTTCAGCAAAATTTCAGGCTATGACCAGCGCCAACTGTGACAGTTGATAAACCGATCAACAAAGGAACAAACCAAAGCATAGTTTAGGCTTAAATAGGTTTATAACCTTAAGAGTCAACATAACTCTGGTTTAGGAAAAATTAACTTTTTCTGATTGATTATGGCTTCATCAATTGATGGTCTAAACTCTCAGAATTTTTGCTTAGGGTGTCTTACAGTTTTTTTTTCAAAGGGGGTAAGTATGATGCTTAACCAATTAACTGGATCGTTCTTGTCAGCACGTCAACTGCTAAATCTTAGAAAACTACCCCTGACAAGGCTATTGCTAACGATAGGATTGGTAACTACCTCATCAACTATAGCAACAGCAGCACCTCAACGGCCAGATCAAGCCATTGATACTACAGGTAGAGCGTACACTCAAGCAACGAATCCAAATGCATCAATGCCTGATGATGGCATCTACCTCTATGGTGAATCCTCACAACCAGGACAGATTGGTCAAGAATATCTAGTATTTGAAGCGAATCAGGGCAAGGTGCTTGGTGCGGTATATATGCCTCAGTCAGAGTATAGCTGTTTTTACGGCACCCTAGATTCAAAACAAATGAATTTGACGGTTATTGATCCCTACAACCAAACCGCTTTGTCCCATACCATTTCCCGTGAACAGCGCTCACCCATTGCTATAGTTGGTGAACGGCTAAGCCTTGACCATCGCTATAGCGCTATTACTTATCCTTACCACGTTGGACTAGAAGGATATCAAGCAATTAGTTCTATTAGTGATAGTGACCAGGAAATTTTGAGGGTTTGCCGGGATAACTACCAAGCAAGAGTCACCGAGTGATTAATGCTCCCTAGGACTAATACTAGTTGCTAGGTAATTCAAGGAAAGAATTGACCATTAACAACGTTGGATTAGGTATAAGGCTTCCTGTAGGGAGCATTAAATCAAAAATCCAATCTCTAAAATTTAAATGCTATGCTCATTAAACCCTAAAATTGGAACAGTTACTCATAATCCAGCAACCAAACGATTTAGCTCCGATTGCATTTGATTAGAAACTTGCTGGTAACAAGCATTAACATAATCTTGATCGCGAGCAGCAACACGACCATAACGCTCAAAAACAATCGGAGGGCAAACACGAGTTGTAATAGGTATGGGCAAGGGTATATTGGGTAGAGGACCAATCCCCAATCCCCAAGGCAAACCGAGATAAATTGGGAAAACTTGTGGGTCAAGACCAAATAACCAGGGCATCCCCAACTCGTTTAGTTGTCGTGCCTGTTCATAGCAGTCACCTAAGACAATCAGGGTATCATGGGCACCGTTGGATATAATCGGAACAATGGGAACCTTTTCTCGTAGTGCCAGTTTAATAAAGCCCTTACGTCCAGCCAATTGAATTTGATGACGCTGGCTATGGGGACGGAACACATCTTGGGCACCCCCTGGATAGACTAAGACACTAGCTCCCTTACGAAAAGCAGCGATCGCCATTTGGGGATGAGCCATGATTGCCCCCATCTTTGCCGCTAGCTGCGCCAGGGCTGGATAAATGTGCCAGGCATTGGAATGCATCAGACCATAAACTGGACGCTGGGTGCCAAAGCGGCGAAACCAGTCATACATCATCATCACCATATCAGGGGAAGCTAATCCACCATTGTGGGAACCAACCAACAGCACCTTACTGTCCGGAATGTGCTGCCAGCCATCAGTTTTCACCCGAAAGTAGTAGCGATAAAACCATTCCCACTGGGGCAGATAGGATTTAATTACTTCTGGATCTCGCTCTTCTAAAGACCAACCAAACCGATGCGTCAAGGCTATACTATTGAGTTAACTACAGTTAAATCCTATTCCAAAAAAACCTGAGCTAGAGGTTAAGTTGATCACTAAAAGCTCCTACAAGGGATCCGACTGTATTCGTAAGCATATGCGCGTAGCGCTAATCGCTGTTCGCTGATAGCTTACCTGTATTGTTTATTATACTGTTAATTTAGCGCTTAGTGTATTAATTTCCTCTTGCTCCGGGTCTCGGTCAAAAATGAGTATATATTTCATGTCAGGCATCAGTCGGCGCAGAACTTGTAGATGAGCCTCAGCGTCAGTTCGGCGACGAAAGCGAGCGACAATAATTCGCTGCATTTTAGGAAGTGGCTTGATAATACACCATGGGCTTAGTCGATCGCGGTAGGTCATAACACCCTGCTCCATCATGTTTGATTGATTATTTTGATAAAATTGATAAATAGATGAAATCTCTTTGACTAAACCTACAGTTATAAAACTACAGTTATAGCCGTTAGAACCGTAAGAATTCAGGTGAGAGGGTTGACAAAATCAAGAAATCCGGTATGGTGACGGCATGAGCGAAAAACCGAAACCCGAAAAACTAGCTCCCCCCCAACTCAAGCAACTGACAACGGAGCAGTTGGTGGTCATGATACTAGAGCAG